>NZ_JBHUQX010000254.1:0-13831 GCF_042674225.1 Streptomyces sp. NPDC056948 | reverse complement strand
GCCCCCGTGTTCACCTCTCGTTCGTTGCTGTCGCCGCTCAGCGGGGCGCGGTCGGGACCGCTGTCCCGGTGCGCTGGCTGGGTAGCGCCGTCAGCCGTTCCGCCACCCGGGCCCGGTGTTCCCCGGCCGACCGGCACAGCTCCCGTACGGCCGTGTTGAAGCGCTCCTGCGACGGCGGCTCGGCCGGGCCCAGCAGACGCAGCTTCAACGCGGCGCGTGCCTCGGCCAGTTCGTCCTTCTCCGGGTGCCGGACCGCCTCCAGCAGGGCCGGCACGCCGTCCGCGTCCGGCGACAGCACCGTCGCCGCCACCACCGTCGGGAACGCCGTACGGAACACGTCCTCGGGCAGCCCGCTGGTGTTCGCCACCGCGTACGGCTTCTCGCTCGCCAGGAAGTCGCTGATCACGCTGGACACATCACTGACCAGCAGGTCGGCCACATCGAAGCAGGAGTACAGCGCGGGCCGGACGTCCGTGATGATCTGGTGCTCGCCCTCCGGAAGCGAGGCCCAGTACGCCTCCTCCCAGGCCGCCGTCGCCCGCGCCACCGCCTCGGCCCGGCCCGGCTCCGGCGCCGACTGCACCCGCATACGCTCCACGGTGTCGGCCCCGGCGCGGAAGTCGGCCGTGGTGAGGCGGTCCAACTCCCTCGTGAGAAGGTCGAGTTCGGCGTCGCCCGAGGGGCGCGCCCCCGTGCGTTCCCGGTTCGCCGCGCGGATCAGCTCCCGGATCCGCAGATCGGCCGCGCCCGCGCGCGGGTCCACCGACCCCGTCAGCGGATGCGGCTTGTACAGCAGCCGCACGCCCGGGTCGGCGAGCAGCGCCCGCACCAGGTTCTCGCCGGCCGCGATCACCGAGGTGTTGCCGGGGTTGCCGTCCCAGCCCTCCCAGGTCGGCGCGTACAGGACGGTCGTCCACGCACCGGTCGGCGGGCCCGCGTACGGCCGTACGGCGTCGAGCTGCGGGCGGCCCGTCTCCACCACGTCCTTGTCCTCGACCCCCACCTCGGCCAGCGCGTACCGCTCGCGCGCGGCGGGCCCGGCCACCCACACCTCGTCGTAGGCCTTCGCGTACGGGTTGCACGAGGACAGCTTGTCGCTCTCGCCGTGGTTGACGAAGGTGTGCTTGATCGTGGGGATGCGCAGCACCTGGGAGGTCTTGCCGGAGTTCGACGGGTGGACGAGGACCTGCAGCGTGGAGTGCTCCAGCCGCATCAGCGTCGACACCTTCGGCAGGCAGACGACCGGGATGTCCGTCGCCGCGATCTTCTGCATCATGAACCGCTCGCGCAGCACGATGACCGGCCTGCCGTCCACCTGCGCGAGCGGCTCCAGCCACATGTTCGCCTGGTACGCCGAGGCGGCGCCGCCGGAGAAGTACAGACCGACGGTCGGCCGGTACGCGGCCAGCCACGCGTCGAACCACTCGAGCACCTCCTGCTCACCGGCCGGGCGGCGGCCCGGCAGCAGCCGGAGCAGCAGCACGCCGAGGCCGGTCAGCGCGAGGGCGAGGGAGAGCCCGATGCCCGCCGCCGCGTACACCGGCTCGTCACCCGGCGCGGCGGCCAGCAGCCCGGCCGTCGCGGGCAGGCCGAACACCAGCAGCCGGTGGCCGGGGCGGCGCAGCAGCAGGGCCGGGGCCTTGGACAGCCGCAGGGCCGAGGCGTCGATGTTCCGGGTCACCACCGGCAGGGTGCGGGTGCGACGCACCAGTACGGAGACCGCCTGGATCGCGCAGTGCAGCACATAGAAGGCGAGCAGCCCGGCCACCAGCGGGGCGTAGACCGTCTCCCGGTCCTGCCCGCCGAGCCGCAGCAGGCCCACGACCAGCAGCAGATCGCGCAGGACATGCCGCACGGTGATGTCCGCGTGCGACTTGGCGAACAGCGACAGCACCCCGCGCTGCCACCGGTACAGGACGCCTTCGGTGGCCAGGGAGACGGCGGTCGCGGCGAGCAGCAGCGGTACGTGGGGCAACAGCGCCGCGACCGTCTGAGCGACGAACGCCGCGGCCAGGACGACGGTGACCAGCCCCTTCATCAGGGCCGGTGGACGGGGAAGAGGTACGGGCACTGCGGTCACTCCAGGAGCGTCGGTGTCGGCGCAGGTCGGCCGTCCGGGTTAACGCGCGGCGACCTCCTGACGACACGCGCGTGTCGCCGGAGCGTAGAGGGCCTGTCGGCCCGCCGTGTCGTCGGACCGTAGCGGAAGATCGCGTTCCTGTCTTGTGGTGGGACGGAACTGCGCACGACCGTCGTCCGTGACGCGGGCGGCACCGTCCGTAGCGTGGACCGGCGCCGCACCGGGCCTCGCCGTCCCGTAGATTTCCTGGTGGGGGACCGAATCGACGCGAGGGGCGGACGGGGACGTGGCAGGGGCAAGGCAGGCCGTGGGCGAGGCCCGCAGAATCGTCGTCAAGGTCGGTTCCTCCTCGCTGACCACCGCCTCGGGCGGCCTGGACGCGGACCGTGTGGACGCGCTGGTCGACGTGCTCGCCAAGGTCCGCAGCGGCGGGGAGCGCGAGATCGTCCTGGTCTCCTCCGGCGCCATCGCCGCCGGCCTCGCCCCGCTGGGCCTGCGCCGCCGCCCCAAGGACCTGGCCCGGCAGCAGGCCGCCGCCAGCGTCGGCCAGGGGCTGCTCGTCGCCCGCTACACCGCCTCCTTCGCCCGCTACGGCGTCCGCGTCGGCCAGGTGCTGCTGACCTCCGACGACATGAGCCGCCGCGCCCACCACCGCAACGCCTCGCGCACCCTCGACAAGCTGCTCGCGATGGGCGCCTTCCCGATCGTCAACGAGAACGACACCGTCGCCACGGACGAGATCCGCTTCGGCGACAACGACCGCCTCGCCGCCCTGGTCGCCCACCTCGTCCACGCCGACCTGCTGGTCCTGCTGTCCGACGTGGACGGCGTCTACGACGGCGACCCCACCAAGCCCGGCACCTCCCGCATCGCCGAGGTGCGCGAGGTGTCCGACCTCGTCGGGGTCGACATCGGCAGCGCGGGCAAGGCCGGCGTCGGCACCGGCGGCATGGTCACCAAGGTCGAGGCCGCCCGGATCGCGGCCGCAGCCGGTGTCCCGGTGGTGCTCACCAGCGCCATCCACGCGGCCGACGCCCTGAACGGCCAGGACACCGGCACCTACTTCCACCCCACCGGCAAGCGCTCCGCCGACCGGCTGCTGTGGCTCCAGCACGCCTCCACCCCGCAGGGCGCGCTGACCCTGGACGACGGTGCCGTCGAGGCCGTCGTGGACCGCCGCAAGTCGCTGCTGCCGGCCGGGATCGCCGCCGTCGAGGGCGAGTTCACCGCCGGTGACCCGGTCGAGCTGCGGGACGGCACCGGGCGGGCGGTGGCCCGCGGGCTCGTCAATTTCGACGCCAAGGAGATCCCCCGGCTGATCGGCCGCTCGACCCGCGAACTGGCCCGCGAACTCGGGCCCGCGTACGAACGCGAGGTCGTACACAGGGACGACCTGGTGGTCCTCCACCCGTAATGGGCCGAAACATCCGCCCCCGGTGGTGGACGTTCCGCAAAATCGCCACGCGATCCCTTGCGGCCTGCTGAACTTTGTCCCAGGGCAATATTCCGCAGGAGCACCACTGTGCAAAGGAGGCCGTCGTGAGACGAGTGCGCCCTGGGGCCACGGCGTCCCGTGGTGGTGCCGGCTCCCGCGCGGCCGGTGACGAGCGCGCCCTCACCAGTGTGGCGGCCGGGGACCGGTTCCAGGGCGAGGCGCCCGGGGACATCCCGCGCCTGTGGCACGTCACCCTCAGCGTCTCCGGCCGGGAGGCCCCGCTCACCGAGGTCCGGCGCGCCCTGGAACAGCTCGCCCACGACCACCCCTTCCTCCTGACCAGCCGCTACGCGGTCGACCACGCGGAGATCCGCTACTGGGAGGAGGCCCGCGACCTGCACGACGCGGCCGCCGTCGCCCTGCGCCTGTGGGGCGAGCACCGGCAGACCGCCGGGCTGCCGCCCTGGGAGATCGTCGGCCTGGAGGTCATCGACCGCGCGACCTATCACCAGCGCATCGCCGAGGGGTACGGACCGCCACCGGCGTCCCCGGTCGGAGTGCACCCGTTCTGACCCGGTCCAGGGAGTGTCTCGAGGGTGTCTCGGCGGTGTCTCGGGGTGTGAAACGAACGATGAACGGACCCGCCCGGCGCACTACGCTTCCCTCATGACCACGCTTTCGCCGTACGACTCGATGTCCCCGGTCACCGAGGCCGCCTACCGCGCCAAGGCCGCCGCCGCGAGCCTCGCGCCGCTGCCGCGGGCCGACAAGGACGACGCGCTGCTCGCCATCGCGGACGCGCTGGAGGTCCGTACGAGCGAGATCGTCGAGGCGAACGGCAAGGACGTCGCCAAGGCCCGTGAGGCAGGCATCAGCGAGGGCATGATCGACCGGCTCACGCTCACCCCCGAGCGGGTCCGCGCCATCGCCTCCGACGTGCGCGACGTCGCCGCGCTGCCCGACCCGGTCGGCGAGGTCGTCCGCGGCTCCACGCTGCCCAACGGCATCGACCTGCGCCAGGTCCGCGTGCCGCTCGGCGTCGTCGGGATCATCTACGAGGGCCGGCCGAACGTCACCGTCGACGCCGCGGCCCTCTGCCTGAAGTCCGGCAACGCGGTCCTGCTGCGCGGCTCCTCCTCGGCCTACCAGTCGAACAGCGCCCTCGTGCGCGTCCTGCGCGACGCCGTGGGCGGGGCCGGGCTGCCCGCCGACGCCATCCAGCTCGTCCCCGGCGAGAGCCGCGACAGCGTGCGCGAGCTGATGCGAGCCCGCGGCCTGGTCGACGTGCTCATCCCGCGCGGCGGCGCCTCGCTGATCAACACGGTCGTGCAGGAGTCGACCGTCCCGGTCATCGAGACCGGCACCGGAAACTGCCACGTCTACGTCGACGCCGCCGCCGACCTCGACATGGCCGTCGACATCCTGATCAACTCCAAGGCCCAGCGGGTCGGCGTCTGCAACGCCGCCGAGACCCTCCTGGTCCACCAGGACATCGCCGCCGAGTTCCTGCCCCGCGCCCTGGAGGCCCTCGCCGGCGCCGGGGTGACGGTGCACGCCGACGAGCGCGTGCAGGCCCTTGCCAAGGACTCCAAGGCGACCGTCGTCGAGGCGACGGCCGAGGACTGGGAGACGGAGTACCTGTCGTACGACATCGCCGCGGCCGTGGTGGACTCCCTGGACAAGGCCGTCGAGCACATCAGGCTGTGGACCTCCGGCCACACCGAGGCCATCGTCACGACCTCCCAGCAGGCCGCCCGCCGCTTCACCCAGTTGGTCGACTCGACGACCGTCGCCGTGAACACCTCCACCCGCTTCACCGACGGCGGCCAGTTCGGCTTCGGCGCGGAGATCGGCATCTCCACGCAGAAGCTGCACGCCCGCGGCCCGATGGGCCTGCCGGAGCTGACCAGCACGAAGTACATCGTGACCGGCGATGGGCACGTGCGCCGCTGAGTGCCTGCCGCGTGAGTATGTGAACCGGCGCATATGCGTGCGGCAGGGGCGGACCGGCCGGGCGTGCGCCGTGCGGAGCCCCGTGAACGCCGTCTCGACCGGCGGATGAATTTCCATACCGTCTGCCCAAATTGACCCCCCAGGTCTACTCTGGATCCGTGCCGGAGGACGTGGGGGGCACGCCGTTTCCCGACGGCTGGGAGCCCGACGACGACCACGACCGCGGGGTGTCGGACGAAGAGTTCGCCTCCGTGGTCTTCGACGAGGCCTTCGTCAGCGCGGCCGTGGTGCACGAGCCGACCGCCGTGGAGCGCCTCCTGGCCGCCGCACAGGCGAGAGCCGAGGCTTCCGAAGCGGAGGCGCGCCGCGCCCACACCAGAGGCGAGCGCTACGACGACGGGTACGGCCCCGAGGGACACGGCGATTTCGGCCATGATCCCGACCTCGACGAGCTGGACGACCCCGACATCCTCGAGGACCGCTACGGCGGCACGGGTCCGTACGGCAAGCAGGTCCGCTGGCACCGCCCCGTCGCCTGGCTGCTCGCCCTCGTGATGGGCATCGGCATGGTCGCGCTGGCCTTCACGGCGGTCTACCGGGGCGCGTCCTCGAACCGCCAGGAGCCCCTGCCGGCGCCCACCTCGACCGGGCTGGAACAGAGCGGTGGCGCGACCCCCTCCGCGTCCGCCGACTACACCGGGCCCGCCGTCTCGGTGATCCCGCGCACCCCCTGACCGGAACCCGCCCGTCGTGGTGAGAACCTGTCAGAACTTGTCATGGAGCGGGGCGTTTACCTGACCTTCCGGAGACCTACCCTGAAGATATGGGCGGGCCTGGCGACCCACCTGAGGGGCCCCCGGAGGGCGCTCCCGGAGGTGGAGAGGACGAGTATCGATCCGTCGTCTTCGACGAATCGTTCATTCGTGCTGCCCGCCTCCAGGAATTCTCCGCCCAGGAGCGCATCGCCGACCACGCGCCCGCCGTGCGCCGCCGCCCGCCCCTGCGCCGGGGTCTGTCTCGGCAGGCACTGGTCCTGGTCCTGCTGATCGCCGTCGCCTTCGGCACCGCGATCTACATGGGTGTACGGCACCCCTACCAGACCCCCGCCGCCCAGGAGCCCGCCGAGCCCCTGCGGATGACCGTCATCCCGCTCGCCCCCGAGGGCAAGGTGCCCGGCACGGCCGATACGGCGTATCTGTACGAGCACAGCCCCGCCGCACAGTTCAAGAGCGGCGCGGAGGGCGTGCCGCTGCCCGCCTCGCGGCGCACCGCGCACTTCTCGGACAGCCAGGTCGTGTCCGCCCTGTCCACCGCCAAGGACTACATCGTCCGGTCGGCCCTCGACCCGGACGTGCTCACGGGCGGTGAGGTCCGCGCGGTCCGCGTCCTGCTCGACCCCGATCAACTGGGCCAGTTCGACCAGAGCTTCTCCCGCCCCACCGCGGACGGACGCCACGCGCCCACCGGCTGGCTCGTCCGCTTCGACCCCACCCGCGCGGAGCTGGCCGACCGCAAGGTGCGGGTCCAGGGCACGCTGCAGGCGGCCGAGGCCGACTCGTCCACGCTCGAGGTCACCGCTGACCACACGTTCGTGTACGCACTGCGGGCGGCCGGGGCCGACGACAAGGACGAGGTCTCCCTGTTCACCGTCCGGCGCGAGCTGCACTTCCGCTTCGACCGCGACGATCTGCGCCTGCACCAGGGCCAGCTCGTCGTCTCCTACGTCCAGGCCGGACCGCTCTCCTGCGCCGAGGACTCCACGAACCACCTCCGCCCCCTCCTGGCCGGCCAGACGGCCAAGGAAGGCGGCCCCGCGGGCACGGACCCCTATGCCACGGGCAGTGCGACGGCTCTGTGCGGGTCCCTGGCGACGAGCGCGCAGCCGAAGGTGTGAGAGGAGAGGGGACTCAGGCCCTCACTTGTTGTCGTGCGGCGGCCCGTCGTCCCCCTCGGAGTCCGACGTACCGGGCGCCTCCGGGCCCTGCGGCGGCTCCGGGGCCGGGTTCGTGAAGCCGCCGAAGCCGCGGCGGACGCGGTCGCCCAGGTCACCGGCGCCGCCGGCGAGGTCCGTGACCAGCTTCATCAGCGGGTCCTTGGAGCTCTTCACATGGGTCGTGTAGTGGTTCGCCGAGTCCCGCCAGGAGTCCCTGACCGAGGTGTCCTTGTCCTCGTCGCGCCGCGGGTAGTGGCCGTCCATGATCCGCTGGTAGTCCCGCGACTCGGCCCACTTCTTCAGCTCGGCCGCCCGCACGGTGGTGAACGGGTGGGAGCGGGGCAGCACGTTCAGGATCTTCAGCACGGAGTCCCGGAGGTCGCCCCCGGCCTCGTACTCCTCGGCCTGAGCGAGGAACGCGTCCACGTTCATCTCGTGCAGATGGTTACCGCCCGCGATCTTCATCAGGCCCCGCATGGAGGCCGTCAGGTCCTGCCCGACCAGCAGCCCCGCCCGGTCCGCCGACAGCTCCGACTTGCGGAACCACTCCCGCAGGCCGGTCACGATCGCCATGATCGCGAGGTTGCCCAGCGGGATCCAGGCGACCCGGACGGCGAGGCTGGTCAGGAAGAGCAGGATCGTCCGGTAGACCGAGTGGCCCGACAGCGCGTGCCCCACCTCGTGCCCGACGACCGCCCGCATCTCCTCCTCGTCGAGCAGCTCGACGAGCCCGGTCGTGACGACGATGATCGGCTCGTCCAGGCCGATGCACATCGCGTTCGGCTGCGGGTCCTGGTTCACGTACATCGGCGGGACCTTCTCCAGGTCCAGGATGTAGCAGGCGTCCCGCAGCATCACGTTCAGATGGGTGAACTGCTGCTCCGAGACCCGCACCGAGTCGGACAGGAACAGCAGCCTGAGACTGCGCTCGGGCAGCAGCCCGCTGAGCGCCTTGAACACCGTGTCGAAACCGCTCAGCTTGCGCAGCGCCACCAGGGCGGAGCGGTCGGCCGGGTGCTCGTACGTACGCGAGGAGATTCCGGGGAAGCGCCTGCGCTGCCTGCTGGGCACGTGCTCGTGCCCGCTCTGCTCGTGGCCGTCGGACATGTCTTCCCCCATGCGTCTGTGTGACCTTTGCGGCCCCTTGTGCGGCCTTTTGCTTCCCCGAGGCAGAGCCCAGCCTAGGCGGAGTTACGGTGGTCGGGCAGTACAGCGAAGGGAACCACCGTCATGGAGCAGCACCCCGCATCCGCCTGGCTCGCCGAGGCCGCGAGCGCCGCCGAGCGGCAAGGACCGGGGATGCTCCGGATCGTCCTCATCGTGATGATCCTGGGCTGTGCGCTGACCGCGTGGTTCCTGCTGCGTGGCTACAGACGGAAGGACGACTGAGGCTTCGGGAAGGTTCCCCGCCGGGCCCCGGGACCGGGTCCGGCGACGGCACGCGCCGCCTCGGCGTCACGAACATGCGGAGTCGGGGTGATCGCGCTCGGGGCGCCCGCTTACGATGAGCCGACGTCTTTCATGCCGCCCACACGCGATAGGTCCTGCCGAAGATGAGCTTCCACAGCACCGCTGCCCAGTTGGCCACCCTCGCCGCCGAGGGCGAGGAGCACGGCGGAAACCACGAGAGCCTCAGCCCCTACGTCACCGGTGGCGCCGCCCTCTTCATCCTGCTGCTCCTGCTGTGGATCACCACCCGCTTCAACCGCGATCGCTGAGCCCGGCAGGGTGCCCCGCGCAGGGCATCCCGGGGATCACGGGGGCGGCCGGAGCCCTCAGGCAGGGCCGGTAGGGTCTGCACGCATGGGAGAGCAGGACATGCCTACCGGTCCGGCGAACGAGACGCCGCACGACCCGGCACAGGACACGGCGAGCGGCACCGAGCGACACTCGGAGCCCCGCCGTGCCGCCACGGAGCCCCTCCAGGCCGCTTCGGAGCCCCGCGGCGCCGACGGCCCCGGAAACGGCCCGTCGCGGCCGGGCAAGCGCCGCCTCGGCGTCATGGGCGGCACCTTCGACCCGATCCACCACGGGCACCTGGTCGCGGCCAGCGAGGTCGCCGCGGCGTTCCACCTCGACGAGGTGGTCTTCGTCCCGACCGGCCAGCCCTGGCAGAAGAGCCACCGCAGCGTCTCCCCGGCCGAGGACCGCTATCTGATGACGGTCATCGCGACCGCCGAGAACCCGCAGTTCTCCGTGAGCCGCATCGACATCGACCGCGGCGGTGCCACCTACACCGTGGACACCCTGCGCGACCTGCGCGCGCTCAACCCGGAGACGGACCTCTTCTTCATCACCGGCGCCGACGCGCTCGCCCAGATCCTCACCTGGCGGGACAGCGAGGAGCTGATCTCCCTCGCGCACTTCATCGGGGTCACCCGGCCAGGTCACCATCTGAACGACCCCGGACTCCCGGAGGGCGGCGTCTCGCTCGTCGAGGTCCCCGCCCTCGCCATCTCCTCCACCGACTGCCGTGCGAGGGTCGCCAAGGGCGACCCGATCTGGTATCTGGTGCCGGACGGAGTCGTGCGCTACATCGACAAGCGCGAGCTGTACCGCGGCGAGTGAGCCGAGAGGGGCACCGGTGAACGACCGATACGACCCGGGGTACACGGGCGACCAATACGAACTCGTCGGCTACGACGAGTACGGCCAACCTGTCTACCGCCAGATCCCGGCGCAACAGACCCAGACCTACGACCCGTACGCCCAGCAGGGGCAGCCGGGACCGCAGGGACAGCAGCAGGGCTACGGCTACGACCCGTACGCGACGGCGGGGCAGCAGCCTCCGTCGTACGACTACGGGACCGGCCGACAGCAGCCCGGCCCCTCCTACGGCTCCTACGACCCGTACGCCACCGGCACCCACCAGGGCGGCCCCGGGCCCCACGATCCCTACGGCCAGAACGCGGCCGGCGCCGGTACGGCCCAGCAGCCCCGTGTCGCCGAACAGACCGCGCACATCCCGCAGCAGGCGGGCCCGGCCGACGAGGAAGCCTCCGGCCGGCAGGAACCGGATTACCACACCGAGCAGTTCGCCTTCGTCGAGGAGCCGGACGGCAACTCCGAAGACGTCATCGACTGGCTGAAGTTCACCGAGAACCGCACCGAGCGCCGCGAGGAGGCCCGGCGCCGCGCCCGCAGCCGGATCGTCGCCCTGGTCGTCGTCCTCGCGCTCGCAGCGGCCGGCGGCGTCGGCTACCTCGGGTACGCGGGGAAGCTGCCCGGCCTGTCCTCCGACGACTCCACGCCGGGCACCGCGACGGCGGCGGGCGCCCAGAAGCGCGACGTGATCGTCGTCCACCTGCACGACACCAAGGGCGGCGGCACCTCCACGGCCCTCCTCGTCGACAACACCACCACCAAGCGGGGCACCTCCGTCCTCGTGCCCAACTCCCTGGCTCTGACCAGCGACGACGGCACCACGACGACACTCGCCAAGTCGGTCGAGGACGACGGCTCCGATGGCACCCGCGACGCGCTCGACTCGGCCCTCGGCACCGACATCCAGGGCACCTGGCGCCTGGACACCCCTTACCTGCAGAACCTGGTCGACCTCGTCGGCAACGTCGACGTCGACACCGACACCGAGGTCCCCGACCCCGCCGCCAAGAAGAAGGGCACGGCCCCTCTGGTCAACAAGGGCCGGGACCAGACCCTCAGCGGCAAGGCGGCCGTCGCCTACGCCACCTACCGGGCCCCCGGCGAGGCCCAGAGCGCCCAGCTCGAGCGCTTCGGGCAGGTCATGCAGGGCGTCCTGCGCAAGGTGTCCTCCGACCCGCAGGCCGCGACGACCACGATCCAGACCCTGGCGCAGATCCTGGACCCGTCCCTGACCGACAAGGACCTCGGCTCCTTCCTCGCCGGGCTCTCCGACCTCGCCAAGGGCGGCGACTACAAGACGGACCTGCTGCCCGTGCAGACCGACGGCACGCTCAGCGCCCAGGCGAGCGCGGGCGTGGTCAGGAACGTCCTCGGCGGCACCGCCAAGAGCCCCGACAAGGACGCCGCCGTCAGCGTCTCCGTCCAGAACGCCACCGGCGTGAAGGGCAACACGGAGAAGGCCCGCGTGGTGCTCCTCAACGGCGGCTTCACCTTCCTGGAGGGCGGCACGGCCGGCGCCGCCCAGGCCACGTCCGAGGTCGTCTACGCCGACGCCGGCGACAAGGCGAACGCCGCCGAGGTCGCCAAGACGCTGGGCCTGCCCACGGGCTCCGTCGGCAAGGGCAAGATCTCCGCGAACGCCGACGTCGCCGTGGTCCTCGGCCAGGACTACAAGCCGTAGCCCGAGCAGGAGGCAGGTGTCCGCTCCCCACGTGATCCCCGTAATCGCGTGGGGGGCCCACGGCGGTCCGTGAGACCCTTGGTGGCAAGTGTCCGCCGATCGAAAGCCTTGTAGTGACCGCGACCGACCGCTCTCACGAGCTCATCATCACCGCCGCCCAGGCGGCCGCCGACAAGCTGGCGCACGACATCGTCGCCTACGACGTCAGTGACGTGCTGTCCATCACGGACGCCTTCCTGCTGGCCTCGGCACCCAACGACCGTCAGGTCAAGTCGATCGTCGACGAGATCGAGGAGCGGCTCTCGAAGGAACTCGGCGTCAAGCCGGTGCGCCGCGAGGGCGACCGCGAGGCCCGCTGGGTCCTGCTCGACTACGTCGACATCGTCGTCCACGTCCAGCACAGCGAGGAGCGCGTCTTCTACGCCCTGGAGCGGCTGTGGAAGGACTGCCCCGAGCTCGACCTGCCCGAGGACGCCAAGGCCACCCGAGGCAAGGCCGAGGAGCACGCCAAGCTGCAGGCGGCCGAGGAGGCGGCGGAACTGGACGGAGACTGGCGGTGAGTTCCTTCAGCGAGGCCGGCAGGCCGGGCCGGGGCCGCCGCGTCATCCTCTGGCGGCACGGCCAGACCGCGTGGAACGTGGAGCGCCGCTTCCAGGGCACCACGGACGTCGAGCTCACCGAGACCGGCGTCGCCCAGGCCCGCCGCGCCGCCCGGCTGCTGGTCGCCCTGAAGCCGGACACGATCGTCGCCTCCGACCTGAAGCGGGCCGCGAACACGGCCGCCGAGCTCGCCACGCTCACCGGCCTCGACGTGACCCACGCCGAGGCCCTGCGCGAGACCTACGCGGGCGTCTGGCAGGGCCTGACGCATGAGGAGATCATCAGCCGGTACGGCGACGAGTACGCCGCGTGGAAGCGCGGCGAGCCGGTGCGCCGCGGCGGAGGCGAACTGGAGACCGAGGTCGCCGACCGCGCCGCTCCCGTGGTGCTCCGCAACGCGGAGAAGCTCCCCGAGGACGGCACGCTCGTCGTCGTCAGCCACGGCGGCACGATCCGCACCACCATCGGCCGCCTCCTCGGCCTGGATCCCCGCGACTGGGAGAGCCTCGGTGGGCTCTCCAACTGCTGCTGGTCCGTCCTCGGCGAAGGCGCCCGCGGCTGGCGCCTGCTGGAGCACAATGCCGGCACTCTGCCGGAACCGGTGCTCGGTGACGACGACTGACCTCGGATTTCACTTTCCGGCAGGTCGCAGGCTAAAGTTCTTCTTGTTCGCCCCGCCAGCGGGGAAGGAACACGAGGGGCTATAGCTCAGTTGGTAGAGCGCCTGCATGGCATGCAGGAGGTCAGGAGTTCAATTCTCCTTAGCTCCACGTCAAGATCCCGTTCCCGTCCTGGGGGCGGGATTTTTCGTGCCTCGGGTTGAGTCACTCGAGCCTGCTGAGGCGTATACCTCTACGGTCACGACGCGTGCCGTGTCCGGACTGGTACTGAGGCGTCGCTGACCGTATTGGTCCGGCCGTGGCAGAATCAAACGGCCGGAAGGGAGCGCGGCCCGACGGGAGGAGTAGCGATGCCTGCGAGCATCCTCGAGGAGGTCGACCACCTCCTCGGAGCAGCAGTGATACGGCAGATGTCCACCCGTCTCAGCTGCCCTTCCTGCGGTTCCGGGCATGTGGCCCAGATGCTCGGCGACAACGGCGGGATCTCCTACGTGTGCACGGCCTGCGGCCACAGCTGGAGCTGATCGATGGGTGCACACAGGCGGAAGTGCGACTGGTGCGGCAGCGGGACTCCGATCGTCCGTGACATGGAGCCGATCAATCCCGACTACCAGTACTGGTGCGAGGAGTGCGCGCGGGCGCTGATCATAAAGGGGGACCCGATCGAGACGTACCGCGAGCTGGAGGGCGAGCCGATCTACGGCCGGCTTCTGGAGGAGCACTGCACGCTCAAGCGGTTCTATTCGTTCGTCACGGCCTGAGAATCGACAAAACGGTCATTTCAGGCAAGGCGAAACCGATTTGGTGTTGGGCCCGATGGGCCAGTAATGTTGGCGTCGCCGCCGGGGAAGCCCGGAGGCGCGAGGGGCTATAGCTCAGTTGGTAGAGCGCCTGCATGGCATGCAGGAGGTCAGGAGTTCAATTC
>NZ_JBHUQX010000253.1:0-13871 GCF_042674225.1 Streptomyces sp. NPDC056948 | reverse complement strand
GCGGTGCCGCCGGCCCAGGAGGATCTCCGACGAGCTGTGCACTCCGCGGGCGTCAGCCCGAAGGCGTCAGCGCAACTGGTCGTCGGAGGACGTCGTGAGGGGGCCTTGCTCGCGGTGACTGTGCGGCTGTCTGGGAGAAGAGACGTGACCACTGAGCTCGACTGGTTCAAGAGCAGCTACAGCAGCAATGACGGTCCTGACTGCGTCGAGGTCGCCATATCCCACCCCACCATCCACATCCGCGACTCCAAGAACAAGGAAGGCGCCCGTCTGGCATTCACCGGCGGCACCTGGTCCGAGTTCCTGGAGTTCGCGGCGGGACGCTGATCCTCAGTCCGCGCAGAGCGCGGTGTCGACCGCGGCGATGAGGGTCGTGGTAGTCGCGTCGGTGGTCGGGGCCTCGTTGATGACGAGGGTCACCTGGCGGCCGTCGGGGGCGACCGCCGCGATGTTGTTGTGGCCGCCCCGCACGGAGCCGGTGTGGCCTGTCCAGCGGCCTCCGCAGGACAGGGGCGAGGTGATCAGGCCGAGTCCGTAACGGCCTTCGGGGCCCAGCCGGTCGGGGTCGCCCAGCACCGTGTGCCGCATCTCGGCCAGCCCGTGCCCGGACAACAGACGGCCGTTCAGCAGAGCCGCGAAGAACTTGTTCACGTCCCTGGGCGTGGAGATCAACGCGCCGCCCACACCCCCCGCCGAGGTGTTCCACTCGGTGCCGTCCACGCGCTCGGTCGTGAAGTAGCTGCGGGAGTGGCGGCCGCGGATGTGCTCGGAGTTGCCGGGCCAGTAGGTGTCGCGCAGTTTCAGGGGCTTGATGATCCGGCGTGAGATCTCTTTCTCCGCCGGGCGGCCCGTGACCTTTTCGATGACCAGGCCGGCGAGGATGTAGTTCGTGGTGGAGTAGTGCCATGTGCCCTTGGGAGGCGGCAGTTTCAGTGCTCGTTTCACCAGTTCCCGGGGTGTGAACTGGTGATGGCGCAGCCAGTCGATGTCGGCGGTGGCGAGCGAGTCGCCGTGGTCGGGCAGTCCGCTGGTCTGCTGGAGAAGCTCCCGCACGGTGATGTCGCGGCCGTCGTAGCCGTTGCCCTGGACGAGTCCGGGGAGATAGTGCTCCACGGACGCGTCGAGAGAAAGGCGTCCCCTGTCCGCGAGTTGCAGGACGGTGGCGGCGGTGAAGGTCTTCGTGATGCTGCCGATGCGGAGACGGTCCTCGGCGTTCATCGGCCGTCCGGTGCGAAGGTCGGCCTTGCCTGCGGCGGACGTCCACCGGCCGCAGGCCGGGTCGACCACCTCGACCGCCGCCCCGGCGAGTTGGTGTCTCCCGGTGAGCTCGTCCAGCGCGCGTTGCAGTCCCGGAGGCGCCTCGCAATCCCGCGTGGCCGCATGGGCGGTGGGGTGAGGTGCGGCGACGGCCACGCCCGCGAGAAGGGCCAGGAGTAAGGCAGGGATCTTCATGGCTCAGGACGCTACGGGGAGGGCTGAGGCTTCTCGCTCCGGCTGTCCTCCGTCTCAGGGGTGGACTCATGTACACCATCGGGAATGGGGTCAGCGTCAGCCGTGGTCTCCTCTTCGCGCTCCTTCTTCGAGGCGAGTTCCTTGGCCAGCCTTTCCGAGTACAGCCTCATTTCCGCTTCTTTGCGCTCGTCGAACACCGGTTCCTCCTTTGAATACGGGGGTGTCGGGGTGGTGAGGGTGAAAAAGAGAGGGGAGGGGAGAAGAAATGGTCAGGCGGATGCGCGCCGGGACCGGGAAGAACGGCTGTGGTCCGGGAGTGCGTGTGCCGCACGGTGGTGGGGTTCGTCGGGAATCAACCGCCGCACCATCGTCATCGCACACCTCCCAGGGATAACTCGACCGGATCACAGGCCTCTTGCTCTGAAGAATACCCGACGACCACTCTTCGGGTCACGGCCCGATTACCGTCGCACACAGGTAATTCGCACGTTGTTCACCCGGCGAGGAACGGCTCCAGTACCGCGCGGTCGGTATCCGAAAGACGTTCCCATGCGCCGGAATCCAGTTCGCGTATGCGCGCCACATCCGCCCGTGCCTTCTCGGGCCGGGCCATGGTCGCGTGGAGCGCGGCACGGCGGCACAGGGCCCAGACGTAGCCCGGGCGGAGTTCCACGGCCCGGTTCAAATCCGCGAGAGCTTCGGCGTGGCGGCCGAGGTGGGCCAGGGACGCGCCCCGGCTGGCGTACGCCGAGGTGTAGGCGGGGTCCAGGGCCAGGGCGTGGTCGAGGTCGGCGACCGACTCCTGGTCGCGGCCCGCGGCGCGCAGGGCGTCACCGCGTTCGCAGCGGGCCCACGGCCAGTCGGGGGTCAGGGTGAGGGCGCGGTCGAGGTCGGCCAGTTGGCGGTCGGAGTCGCCCAGGGCCCGCCATACCCGGGCGCGGCGGGCGAGCGCCCAGGCGTAGTCCGGCTTGAGGTCCAGTGATCGGCCCAGGTCGGCGAGAGCGGCGTCCAGGTCGCCGCGGCGTTCATGCGTGGCGCCCCGGGATGCCCAGGCGAACTCGTTGGCCGGGTCGAGGCGGATCGCTTCGTTCAGGTCCCGGATCGCCTCCGGGTCGTGCCGGGCGATGCGGTGGTGTTCGCCGCGCAGGGCGACGTACCAGGCATGGCCCGGCTCCAGCGCCACGGCCCGGTCCAGGTCGGCGATCGCCGCATCGTGGTCGCCCAGGTCCCCGCGGACTCCGGCCCGGTAGCGGTAGGCGACCGCGAGTCCCGGATCGAGGGCGACGGCCCGGTCGTACTCGGCGAGGGCCGCCGCGTACGCGCCCTCGCCGCGCAGTTCGTCGCCCCGGACCACTCGGGCGCGGGCCTGGGCCGGCGCGTCGAGTACCGCACGGCTCAGGAGCAGGCCGAGTGCCGCGGCGATTCCCTCCGTGTCGAGTGCCGCCGCCAGCCTCGTCCCCCACTCGGCCACCGCCTCCACGTCGGCGTCCTGTCCGGCGTCCACCAGAACACGTGCCCACCGCACGGCCATGACCTCACCGGCGCCACAGGCGTGGACGAAGTCCCGCAGCGCCTGCGGCAGCGCGTCCCGCTCACCCGCGCAGAGGAGGTGGTACGACTCGGCCTGGCGCAGATCCCGCCAGGTGTCGTCCGCCCAGAGATCGTCCAGCCCCCGTTCGGTATCACCCCGTTCGGTCTCCTCCCGCCATGCCCGGAACGTCCGCGCCAGCCGTCGCTGCCGTTCGGCCCATCCGCGTGGCGACCGTCGCCGTTCGGCGCGCAGCATCGGCGCCCGTACGACGTCGTGGTAGCGCAGCCGTCCCCCACCTCGCTCGACGACGAACGGCATGCCCCGCAACCACGTGTAGAGGGGCGCCAGTTCCTCCTCCGGGCAGTCGGCCACCGCCCGGAACACATCCCCGTCCAGCCACCTCGGCAGCGCGCAGGACAGCGCGGCGGCCCGGCGTGCCGGATCCTGCTCCCACTTCAGGAAGCGGTCGACCGCCGTGGCGCTCGGGTCGCCGACGTCGTCCGCGTCGGTGGGGCGGGACTCGGCGAGGGTGGAGACCAGGACGGGGAGGCCGCCGGAGAGGCGCAGTACCTCCTCGACGACCGGTTCGGCGGTCACTCCCTTGCCGGCCAGCAGGCCGCGGGCCTCGGCCCCGGTGAAGGGGGCCAGGGGAACGTCCGTCACGAAGTCGGCCAGGCCACCCCAGCGTTCCGTGTCCAGGGGGTGCCGGCCCGCCGTGACCACGACGGTCGTGGCCGGCACCGCGCCGTGGCGGTCGGTGGTCATCGTTTCGTGCAGCCAGTGGTCGAGGTACGGGGCGGTTCGCTCGTACGTGTCGAGGAAGAGGGCGATCCACGGGGCCGAGGCGGCGGCCTCCGCGAGTTCGCGCAGGAACACGGGGGTCAGCGCCTGCTCCGGGGCGAGAACCAGTCCCAGGTCCTCATGGTTGCGGAAGCGGGCGAGGAGACTCGCGCGCAACCGGTCGGCGGACTCGGCGACCTGGTCCGCGTCGAGCAGTCCCGCCAGCGGGCCCACCACCGGGATCATTCCGAGGGCGACCACACCGGCCCGGGCCGCCACCCTCCCGCCCGTCGACGGGCCGGTCTCCTCCGCCTGCGCGTCCAGTGCCGCCAGCACGGCCAGCTCCGCCTCCTGCCGCCGCTCGCGGTGGGCGGCGAGCAACCGGTCCAGTTCCTTCAACCGCCGCCCCTGGGCGGCGAACTGCCGGCTGATCTCCGCCATCACCTCCGGCACGCTCCCGGCGCTGTCGTCCACGTACGCCGTCAGCGCGCCCTGTTCGCGGGCGATCTGCTCCAACTCCCGCACCAGGAAAGTCTTTCCGACACCCGCGTTGCCGTGCACATGGAAGCGGAAGCGGTGGCGTTCGTCGTGCGGGGCGGTGGTGAGGTTCGCGCGGAACAGGGCCCGCTCGGCGCCTCGGCCGACGAAGCCGGCCCGGGTGCGTTGCCGTATCAGGTCCTGCATCGACGGTCCGGTCTGCACCATCCGTACGTTCCCCTCGTCCGCCCGGTCGGCTTCCGTTGTCATTCTGTCGCGCCGGCAACCACCGCTCGGGGAGAATGATCGGCATGGCCACCTCCCCAACTTCACGCGGCACGCTGCCTCTTGCCGCCATGCTGCTCACCGCCACCATCGCCCTCTACATGACGCTCGTCGCCTTCGGGAACATCACCGACTTCGGCACCAACCAGCAGTTCGTCCGGCATGTGCTGGCCATGGACACCACGTTCAAGGACGAGGACCTGATGTGGCGGGCCATCACGAGCGAGGGACTTCAGGACGCCGCCTACATCGCGATCATCGCGTGGGAGACCGTCGCCGCGTTCGTCCTCATAGCCGGGAGCTGGCTGTGGGCCAGACGTGATCAGCAACGTGCCCGGCAGTTGTCGACGTACGGGCTGCTGATGGTGATGCTGCTGTTCGGAGCCGGGTTCATCGGCGTCGGCGGCGAGTGGTTCTCGATGTGGCAGTCGAAGAGCTGGAACGGGCTGGACGCGGCGACCCGTGTCTTCCTGTTCAGCGGTGTCGTGCTGATCGTCAACCAGTTGTCGGCCCCGCGGACGGAAACGTCCGCTACCTGACCACCGTCACCGTCGTACCGACCGTGCCGAACGACCACAGTGCCGTGCCGTCCGCCTTCCGCATCCGGACCCCGCCCGTCTTCGTGCCGGAGGCGGCGGGCGGCGGTGAGGCGCCGTCGACCGCGTTGGAGAAGGCGACGGAGACTCCGGACTTCGCGGCGAAGTACAGGATGTGCTCGATCTGGACGCCGTCCGAGCCGGTCGTGCCCTCATTGCGCGACGACACCGTGTACGAGCCGGGGTCGGGGCTGACCGTGCCCGGCCACACGGTGAACGTACGGCGGCTCCCCTCGCTCGCGTCGACCAGCCACACCCGCTTCTCGCCGAGGGCGTAGACGATGCGCCGGCCGGTGCCGGAGCCGTCGGGCACCCGGGTCGGGACGGACGCGGTGGGGGTGGGCCGCACGCCCGCCGACGCCGCGCTGCTCGGCTTGGCCGACGTGGCGGTGGGGTGCGGGCCCCGGTCCGCCTGCACGGCAAGGACCGTCACCGCGGCTATCGCTCCCACGGTCAGCCCGGACGTCCAGGCCCACGAAGGAAGTCGGGCAGGCACGGGCACGCATCTCCTCAGTCACCGGACCCCGCACGGACATCGGGGCTCCGATCATCGTACTGCGCGCCCGCCCCTCCCCCGGCGGCCTCAGGGGGTCTTGCGGACCGGTACCGGGCCGGTGCCGGCGCCATGGGCGGTGTAGCGCGGCGCGCGGGCGGGGGCCGGGTAGGAGAGGTGCACGAGCCGGGACTGCTCCTGCCGCATGTGCATGAGCGACTCGAGGATGTAGCCCACGAGCAGGACGAGGGCGGCGATGGTCATGATGGCGGCGGCGAGGATGGCCGTGGGGACCCGGGGCACGGTGCCCGTCTCGATGAAGTCGGCGATGACGGGGATGCCGAGGATGACCGAGACCAGGGCCAGCACGCCCGCGATCACGGTGTGGACGAGCGAGGGGCGCTCGCGCCGCGCCAGGTCGAGGATGACCCGCAGGATGCGCCAGCCGTCCCGGTAGGTGCGTAGTTTGCTCTCGCCGCCGGCCGGCCGGACCCGGTAGTCCACGACGACCTCCGCGGTGGGGAGGCGGAGATGCAGGGCGTGGATCGTCATCTCGGTTTCCGTCTCGAACTCCCTCGCCAGCGCCGGGAAGGACTTCACGAAACGCCGCGAGAAGACCCGGTAGCCGCTGAGCATGTCGGTCACGTCGTTGCCGAACAGGGACCGCACGGCCCCGGTGAGCAGCTTGTTGCCGACCGCGTGTCCCGCCCGGTAGGCGCCGTCGACCGTCACCCGGCGGGCGCCCACGACCTGGTCGTAGGGCCCTTCGAAGAGCAGGTCCACCAGGTCCCGGGCGCGTGTGGCGTCGTAGGTGTCGTCGCCGTCGATCAGGAGCAGCGCGTCGGCGTCGACATCGGCGAAGGCGCGTCGGATGACATTGCCCTTGCCCTTGCGGGGTTCCTCCCGGACGATCGCGCCCGCTCCCCGGGCGATCTCCACCGTGCGGTCGGTGGAGGCGTTGTCGTACACGTAGACGACGGCCTCGGGGAGGGCCGCCCGCAGGTCGCGGACCACCTTGCCGATGGCTGCCTCCTCGTTGTGACACGGCACGACGCACGCGATCGTCGGTTCCACGGCTGCTCCTCTCGAACCGGTACCGATTACGACGAAAATAATGCGATATGGGCGGGTCTGGTCGGTGAGGGCGCGCCGGGCCGTTAGTCTCACCGTGTGCCGGTCCTCGCAACTGTCGCGCTGCGTGCGCGTGACGCCGTCAAGGGCATCTGGCGCGAGGCCGCCAAGTTCGGAGTCGTCGGCGCCTTGGCCTTCGTCGTGGACAACGGCGGCTACAACCTGCTCGTCTTCGGCCTGCCCGGCGGCGTGGAGGGCGGGCCGATGCGGACCTCCCCGGTGCAGGCATCCGTCATCGCGACGGCGGCGGCCGCGCTCTTCAGCTGGGCCGGGAACCGCTACTGGACCTATCGCGACCAGCACCGCGAGAAGGTGACCCACGAACTCGTCCTGTTCCTGGTGGCGAACGGCGTCGGGCTCGCCATCACCGCCGGCACGGTCTTCGCCTCCCGGCAGCTGCTCGGGCTCGACTCGGCGCTCAGCGACAACACCGCCCGGATCTTCGGCTGGGCGCTCGCGACCCTGTTCCGCTTCTACGCCTATCGGCGCTACGTCTTCGTTGCCCCCTGAGCCGTTAACATCCGACTTATGGGACAAATGGGATGGATGCCGCGGGTGCGGCGCTGGGTCTGGGCACTGGCCGCCGTCACCGCGGTCTGCTGTCTGGGCACGATCCTCGTCTTCGCCCCGGGCTACCTGAGTCCCGACAGCCTCGAGCAGCTCCGCCAGGCCCGGGGAAAGCTGCCCCTGACGGACTGGCACCCTCCCGTGCTGAGCCTGGTGTGGCGTGCGCTCATCGCCGTGACCGGGTCATTCGCGTCCATGGCCGTTGTCCAGTCGCTGCTCTTCTGGGGCGCGCTCTGGACGCTGGCCTGGTGCGTCTACAAGCTGACCGGGAGGCGCGCCGGTTCACTCGCCGTGCTGGGGCTCGGACTGACCCCTTTCGTACTGACGTTCGTCGGGGTGGTGTGGAAGGACGTCCACGCGGCGTTCGCGCTGCTCGCCGCGTGCGCGGTCGCGTTCACCGGGCTGCGGCTGCGGGACCGGGAGCTTCGCCGTCCCGCCCTGCGGTGGGGGCTGCTCGGGCTGGGCGTGCTGTTCCTCGCGTACGCCATGCTGGTGCGCAAGAACGCCTTCTTCGCCGCGATCCCCGTCTTCGTCCTGCTGGTCCTCGCGCTGTGGCGCGCTCCCGGACGCCGTACGTGGGTGACGTGCACGGCGGCACTCGTGGCCGCCCTGGTCGTGCCGGCCGCCGCCATCTCCCTGTTCGCCCGGCCCCTGGAGACGAAGCAGGGCGCGCAGATCATGCTCGACGACCTGGTCCACGTCCTGAGGGTGGACGAACTCCGGTCGGCGGACGTGTCACCCGGCCTCAGGGGCCGGCTCGTGGCCGCCGCCGAGGAGTGCGGGCGCGTCGGCGCCCTGTCGGACGCCTACTGGGCCTGCTACGCACGCCCGGCGGACGGACTGCGCGGGGACTCGGGCGAGATCACGTCCCTGTGGCTGGACGAGATGAGCGGGCATGTTCCGCAGTATCTCCAGTACCGGCTGCGGCTCTTCGCGAGTCTGCTGTTCGAGACCGGCTATCACTACAAGGCGGGGATCACCCGCAACGACCTGGGCATCGAGGTGGCGCACCCCCGCCTGGAGGACATGCTCGGCACGTACGTCGACGGCATGGCCAGGGACCTGCCGTGGCTGTTCCGCGGCTGGTTCTGGCTCGCCGTGGCGCTGGTCCTGGCCGTCCGGCCGGGCACGGGCCTGTTCTCGATGCCGGTCCGGGCGCTGGGCATCAGCTCGGCGGCCTACATCCTCGGCTATCTGCCGATCATGCCCGCGACGGACTTCCGCTACGTCTACTGGCCGGCGATCGCCTGCTCCCTCGGGCTTGTCCTGCTGTGGCTGGGCCGGGGCACGACGCCCCCACCGCCGAAAAGCCCCGGCGCCGCACCGGCCGACCGCGCCTTGCCGGCGCACCAGCCGGCGGACGCCGGGGGCCAGTAGACCGTCGGCCCGCCAGACCGTCGGTCCGCCAGACCGCCAGGCCCTCAGCCCGCCAGACCGTCAAGCCGTCAGCCCGGGCAGGTCGCCAAGCCGCCAGGCCCTCAGGCCGGCAGACCGTCAAGCCGTCAGCCCGGGCAGGCCCCTGGTCCGCCAGACCGTCAGCCCGGCAGGCCGCCAGACCCTCAGCCCGGCAGGCAGCCAGACCGCCAGCCCCGGCAGGCCGCCGGCACTCAGACCGCCAGCCCCGGCAGGCCGTCAGGCCCTCAGCCCGGGCAGGCCGCCAAGCCGCCAGGCCCTCAGGCCGGCAGACCGCCAAGCCGTCAGCCCGGGCAGGCCCCCGGTCCGCCAGACCGTCAGCCCGGCAGGCCGCCAGACCGCCGGCCCCGGCAGGCCGTCGGTCCGGCAGGCCGTCGGTCCGGCAGGCCGTCAGTCCAGTACCGGCAGCAGCTCCGGCAGATGCCCGTCCGACGCCTGTGCCGCCTGCTGCCGCTCCTGCGGGATGTCTCCGTAGAGGGTGTTCCGCGGCTTCGCCGGGCGGCCCGCCGCGTCGGCCACCGCGATGAGGTCCTTGACCGACTTGTACGAGCCGTACGACGAGCCCGCCATACGGGAGATCGTCTCCTCCATGAGCGTGCCGCCGAGGTCGTTCGCGCCGGAGCGGAGCATCTCCGCCGCGCCCTCGGTGCCGAGCTTCACCCAGCTCGTCTGGATGTTGGGGATGTACGGGTGCAGCAACAGCCGGGCCATGGCCGTGACCGCGCGGTTGTCCCGCATGGTCGGGCCCGGGCGGGCGATCCCCGCCAGGTACACCGGCGCGTTGGTGTGCACGAACGGCAGCGTCACGAACTCGGTGAAGCCGCCCGTGCGCTGCTGGATGCCCGCGAGGGTGCGCAGGTGCCCGAGCCAGTGCCGGGGCTGGTCCACATGGCCGTACATCATCGTCGAGGACGACCGGATGCCCAGCTCGTGGGCCGTCGTCACGACCTCGATCCAGTCCGCCGCGGGCAGCTTGCCCTTGGTCAGGATCCAGCGGACCTCGTCGTCGAGGATCTCGGCGGCCGTGCCCGGGATGGTGTCCAGGCCCGCTTCCTTGGCGGCGGTCAGCCACTCGCGGATGGACATGCCGGTGCGGGTCGCGCCGTTGACGACCTCCATCGGCGAGAAGGCGTGCACATGCATGCCCGGGACGCGTTCCTTCACCGCCCGCGCGATGTCGAAGTACGCCGTGCCGGGCAGGTCCGGGTGGATGCCGCCCTGCATGCAGACCTCCACCGCGCCGACGTCCCACGCCTGCTGCGCCCGGTCGGCGACCTGGTCCAGGGAGAGGGTGTAGGCGTCGGCGTCCGTGCGGCGCTGGGCGAAGGCGCAGAAGCGGCAGCCGGTGTAGCAGACGTTGGTGAAGTTGATGTTGCGGGTGACGATGTAGGTGACGTCGTCGCCGACGGCCGACCTGCGTACTTCGTCGGCGACGCGCGCGAGGGCGTCCAGCGCCGGTCCGTCCGCGTGCAGCAGCGCCAGCGCCTCGTCGTCGGTGAGCTTCGTGGGGTCGTCGGCGGCCGTGCGCAGGGCCTCGCGTACGTCGGTGTCGATGCGCTGCGGTGTCATGCCCGGGGCGGCGGCCTCGCGCAGGGCGCCCCAGTCGCCGTACACCTCGTCGAAGTCGTCCCGGCGGTCGGAGGTACGGCCCTCGGTGTCGATCGCGGAGTGCAGGTCGGTGCGGCCGGTGGCCGTGAAGACCTCCTCCGGCTCCTGCCACGGCAGGCCCTGCGGAAGGGCGTCCGGGCGCGCCAGCCCGGTCTCCGGGTCGGCCAGCGCGGCCACGTGCGGGCGCAGCCGCGGGTCCAGCCAGGGCTCGCCGCGCCGCACGAACTCCGGGTACACGCAGAGCCGTTCCCGCAGCTCGAACCCGGCCGCCCGGGACTTCTCGGCGAGCTGCTCGATCTGCGGCCAGGGGCGCTCGGGGTTGACGTGGTCGATGGTCAGCGGGGACACCCCGCCCCAGTCGTCGATGCCGGCCCCGATCAGCCGCTCGTACTCGTCGTCGACGAGGTTGGGCGGGGCCTGGACGCAGCCCGAGGGGCCCATGAGCAGCCGGGCGACGGCCACCGTGGCGACCAGTTCGTCCAGTTCCGCGTCCGGCATGCCGCGCATCGCGGTGTCCGGCTTGGCGCGGAAGTTCTGGATGATCAGCTCCTGGACGCCGTGGTAGGCCCGGGTCACCTTCCGCAGCGCGAACAGCGACTCGGCGCGCTCCTCGTAGTTCTCCCCGATGCCTATGAGGACGCCCGAGGTGAAGGGGACGGAGGAGCGGCCGGCGTCCTCCAGGACGCGCAGGCGTACGGCGGGCTCCTTGTCGGGAGAGCCGTGGTGGGGACCGCCCGGCTCCGACCAGAGCCGGGTGGCGGTCGTCTCCAGCATCATGCCCATGCTGGGCGCCACCGGCTTCAGACGCTGGAAGTCGGTCCAGCTCATGACGCCCGGGTTCAGATGGGGCAGCAGGCCCGTCTCCTCCAGGATCCGGATGGAGATGGCCCGTACGTAGGCGAGGGTGTCGTCGTAGCCGTGCGCGTCGAGCCACTCACGCGCCTCGGGCCAGCGGTCCTCGGGCTTGTCGCCGAGGGTGATGAGGGCTTCCTTGCAGCCCAGGGCGGCGCCCTTGCGGGCGATGTCCAGGACCTCGTCCGGGGACATGAACATCCCGTGGCCCTCGCGGCGCAGCTTGCCGGGGACGGTGACGAAGGTGCAGTAGTGGCACTTGTCCCGGCACAGCCGGGTCAGGGGGATGAAGACGCTCTTCGAGTAGGTGATGACGCCGGGCCGGCCGGCCGCCTCCAGGCCGGCGTCCCGGACCCGGGCGGCCGAGGCCGACAGGTCCTCCAGCTGCCCGCCCCGGGCCTGGAGCAGCACCGCCGCCTCGGCGACATCGAGGGAGACGCCGTCCCTGGCCCGTTTCAGGGCGCGCCGCATGGAGTTCTCTGTGGGGCCCGTTCCGGAGGTCGCGGAAGTCGTCATCCTTCGAGCATACGAGTGCGCTGATCAACTCGGGTGAGCCCCGTCAGTGGAAGGCCAGCCACCCGATGCCCAGGGCGGACGTGAACCCGGCGGCGGCCATGGCGGCCGGCCTGTTGCGGTGCAGGGCGAACCAGACCAGCGCGGCGGTCACGAGCACGGCCAGCGTGCCGATCGCGGCACGCAACAGCCCCTGGCTGTAGCCGTACTCGTTGAAATGACGGACAAGCCAGGACAACCAGGCAAATCTCATGACGCTCCCCCGTGGGCGACTCCGAACCGGGTGGGTCACACCTGCCGGCCGCGATGGTCAGTCGCGCACCGGTGCTCCACCCGGTTTTATCCGGAGCCTAATGATCGTTCCGGGCCCGCGGCTAGGCGGCCCAGACGAGCCAGCGCTGGGAAGGACCGCCGGTGCACAACGCCGTGGAGACGCGGTCGTTCGCCCCGCGGGCGAGGCACTTGTGGTTGACGTTGTTCTGGATCAGCGCACCCCCGGGTGACTGCGTGTCGACGGACCACAGCGCCGCCTCGTCGGCGGCGGCACAGGGCTTCATGGTCAGCTCGCCGTTGCGCAGCGTGAGACACAGCTTCGTGGCGACCTGCCGGAGCGCGGTGAGCCGGATCTCGTCGTTCCAGTGCCACTTCTGGTAGTCGGTGCCGTTGCAGTTGAAGACGTACGGGCCGTAGTCAGCCCGGAAGTCCAGGCACGCCCCTGCCGGTGCCTGGTTCTCGAAGGCGCTGGTCCTAGGTGCCGCGCTCGCCGGTGCACTGCTCAGGCCCAACGCGAGCCCGACGACCGCGCCCACGGCGGCAAGCCTGGTCAGAATCATGAGTCCCCCTCCGGTCGGTGAGTTCCGCCCAGGTGGTACCCAGCCGCGGCCTCGGTGAGGCCGGGGTGACCACACCTGTACAGCTGTTCCACAAGCGGCGAACTCGCCTCCCTGACAGGGGAGTTGTCAGAGGTACTCCTGGTACCCGTCCAGCGCCTTCAGCACCTCCGCCTCACCCGCCGGCGGCAACTGCACCACGACCTCCTCGATGCCGAGGTCGGCGTAGTGGGCGAGCTTGCCCGGGGTCGGGTGGACGGCGTACGGGACGACCTGGAGGGCCTCGGGGTCGCGGCCCGCTTCGGCCCATGCGGTGCGCAGCCGGGGCAGGGATTCGGAGAGGCCGCGGCCGCCGATGGGCAGCCAGCCGTCGGCGTACTCGCAGATGTGGGCGAACAGCTTGGGCCCGGCGGCCCCGCCGAGCAGCGTGCGCGGGCCCACGACCGGGCCGCGCGGCTTCCGCACGGGCTTGGGGTGCGCGTGACTGGCCCGGACACCGCCGAACTCCCCCTCGTACGCGACCGGTTCCTCCGACCACAGCGCCCGCATCAGCGCCATCCGGTCCCGGCCCAGCTCGCGCCGGGTGCGCCACCGTACGCCGTGGTCGGCGGCCTCCTCGACGTTCCAGCCGAAGCCGACCCCGAGGGTGAACCGGCCGCCGGAGAGGTGGTCCAGGGTCGCGACCTGCTTGGCCAGGTCGATCGGATCGTGCTGGGCGACGAGCGTGATGCCCGTGCCGAGACCGAGCCGCTCGGTGACGGCGGCGGCCTGGCCGAGCGCCACGAACGGGTCGAGGGTACGGCCGTACTCGCGCGGCAGCTCGCCGCCCGCCGGGTACGGGGTGGTCCGCTCGACGGGGATGTGCGTGTGCTCGGGCAGATACAGCCCGGCGAAACCGCGGCCCTCCAGCTCCCGGGCGAGCCGGGTCGGGGTGATCGTCTCGTCGGTGAGGAAGATCGTTACGGCGATGCGCATGGCCCATCTCTACCCGAGGGGGGCCCAGGCGTCCATACCAACCGGTCGGGCTTCATCCGTCGGCACTCACACGACCGTCGCGAGCGCCGCGAAAGCCGCTTCCGGCCTCGGCGGTGGCCCACAGGGCCGCGGCGACGGTGCTGTAGGGCGCGATGCGGTGGTCTCGGCGTTCCGCCAGGCGGCGGCCGGGACCCGGCTGCCCAGGCGCCCCGTGCGCAGGCGGTCGCCGAGCAGGGCCCCGGTGCGGTGGGCGAGGAAGTCACCGGCCGCCGCCGCGGCGGCGGCGGGCCCCCTGACGGGGGGGCGGCTCAGGCGTCCGGTGCGGGGCGGCGCCCCCGCCGCCGGCAGCCGGCCGCAGGCAGCAGGCC
>NZ_JBHUQX010000252.1:0-13872 GCF_042674225.1 Streptomyces sp. NPDC056948 | reverse complement strand
CGGGCACGGTACGACCAGGCTCCGTCAGATCAGCAGCGCCTCCGGCACCCCGTTCCTCCGTACCCACTCCGCCCGGTGCTCCGCCGCCAGGGCCAGCCCCCGGCGCCGGGCCTCGGCCGGTACGGGGAGGCGGCACAGGCCGTCGAGGGTGTTCAGCATCGTCTGAGCGAAGTGCTGCCCCAGGGGTGTGAGGCGGCCGGAGGTCAGCAGGACCTCCGTGGCCTCCCGGGCGCCCGAGCGCCAGCGGACGAACTGGGCCTCGGCCCGGGCGAGTTCCTCGGGGTCCTGCTCCACGGCCCGGTGGCGGTTCCAGACCTCCGTCACGCCCAGATGCGCGTACGCCCCGTGGAAGAGGCCGAGCAGGGGCCGGGGGTCGGGGCGCCAGGGCGCGTAGTAGCGCTCCTCGCCGCCCGGCTCGAACAGATCGAACAGGTGCAGTACGGCCGCGAACTTGCTGTGCTGCAACTCGTGGGCCATGGACAGGGCGAGACCGCGCCCGGTGCGCGGCCGGGACAGCGCCATGGAGCCGAACGCCTCCGCGCTGCTGCCGCTGAAGCTGCCGGTGCTGCCGAGGGGGACCAGGGTGCGCGGGCCGGCGGCGAGTTCCGCGTAGGTCCGCGGGTGATGGGACCGGAGTGTGTCGCAGGCTTCCCGGGTCGTGGCCTCCCACCAGCGCAGGTCGTCCGACGTCAGGCCCAGGGGCTGTTCCGGGACGCCCGGGAAGCGCAGCGGGTCGATGTCGTCCAGGAGCAGCGGTGCGCCGGTGTCCAGTACCAGGAGCCGGTGTGCCGACTGCCACCGTGCCGTCGATTCGGATGCGTAGGGGGCCCGCGGCACGTCGAGCGGGCCGGGCACGGAACTCCGTCCCGCCACCCCGATCCGAGCCGCTCCGTCGGCAGCGACCACCACCTCGGCCATGTCCCCCGGGCACGCACCGAGGAAGCGGGCACCACCGAGCGAGGGCAGGAAGACCCGGTCCGCCGTCAGAGGCCACCGCACCCGTGCGGGCACACCCGCGCGGACCGCCGCGGCCGCGGCGAGGGCGCTGAAGCGGTGGACCGGCGACTCGCTCGCCGCACCGGCCTCGGCCTCGCCCTCGATGACGCGGTCCAGCCGGGCCAGCAGGCCGATCAGCGCGGTGCCCGCCGACGGGTGCGTCAGCACCGCCGACACGGCCCGGGGGTCGGCCCGGTGGGCGGCGGCGAGGAGATCCCAGGCCTGCCCGGCCGCGTCGGCCACGCCGCCGCCGATGTCACGGGCGGCCCCGGTGACCGCGTGGGCGCAGGCCAGCCGGCGGCTGTACTCGGCGCGGGCGAGCAGCTCCATGGTCTCGGCCCCGCCGCCGCCCGTCGCGATGGCGGTGAAGAGCCTATCGGGCACACGGAGCGGCATGGGCCTCATACGGCTTCCGCCGGGGCGTCGCGCAGCCGGTCCAGGTCCCCGGCCAGCCGCCCCCTGACCCGGTCGATCAACGCGGTCAGATCGGCGCAGTAGACACTGGGATTGGCGAACCCGGTGGCCGGCCGGTAGCGGTTGGCGTAGTGGCCGCCCCCGCACACCCGCAGCAGCCGGCAGTCGCGGCACTGCGCGGACAGCCCGTCGGCGCCCCACTGGCGGGCCGCCACGCCCGGATGGCGCAGCAGCGCGTCGAAGGAGTCGCGCCCGACGTGCAGACCGGTCCGCGCGGCGCCGTGATAAGCGGTGCGCAGCGTGTCGTCCTGGGCCAGGGAGCCGTCCGTCTCCACCACGGCGTACCGCACCGGGGCCAGGCCCAGCGCCTCCGTCTCCGTGGCGCCGCCGAGCAGCAGCGTCATCATGTCCTCGAGCAGCCGCACCCGGGTCTCCCGCCGCGGGGCCCCGTACCACCGCTCGAACACCCGCCACAGCCAGTCCGCGTACGGCGTGCCCGGCAGCCCGGGCCGCAGACCCGGCGGGGGAGTGTGCCAGTTGCCCTGCGGCAGCAGGAAGTCCACCGCCGGCGGCCGGTACGTCAGCAGGTGCTCGTAGCAGCGCACCGGATCGTTGCGCAGGTCGATGGTGCACAACAGGCCCGCGAACAGCTCGCGATGCGGCCCGTCGGCCAGCCGGTGCACGGCGGCGGCGACCCGGGCATGGCTGCCGCGCCCGTCGGCGCCGCGCCGGTGCCGGTCGTGTGCCGCGCGGTCGCCGTCCAGGCTGACCGAGACACGGATGCCGTGCGCGGCGCACAGGTCGAGCCAGCGCTCGGTCAGCCGTACGCCGTTGGTCTGCAGCGCGAGGTGCAGCCGTACCCCGGGACCGACGGCCGAGCGCAGGACCGAGGCGGCGCGGCCGAGCGCGGCTTCACCGGCGAGCAGGGGCTCGCCCCCGTGCAGCACCACCCCGGCCTCGCTCACCCGGTGCGCCGCCAGATGCCCGGCGATGCGCTCGGCCGTGCGGTCGAGGACGTCCGGCGTCATGGTGCGCGGCTGCTCGCGCCAACTCGTGTCGTGCGAGCGGTACATGTAGCAGTAGCGGCAGGCGAGGTCGCAGCGGCTGTGCATCTTCAGTACGAAGGAGTGGAACGGGGCGGGCACCCATCCGGCGGCTTCCCGCGCCACGACGTCGTCCGCGACCGGCCACGGCGGCTCCGCATGGCGCAGTCGATTCATACGTACCCCCCGGTTCGCATGCCGGCCGGCCCGGTGTCCACCCGGCCGACCACGCCATTTGGCCCAGTATTCGGTGCCGGTGACAGACCGTCAACATCGCAATTCCGTCGTCCCCGCGGCCCCCGCCCGAAACTAGCCGGTTTCGGGAGCCACCCGGTGGGGACGTCAACACTGGACACAAGCCGCGGAGGATGAGCCATGGCAGAGCTCGAGGAAGCGGGTGCCGAGCAGGGCGAGGCCACGCTGGAGTCCGTCGTGCTGGACCTCGCCGACGTGCCGCTGGACGACCTCGCCGCGCTGCCGCCCTCGGTGCTCGGGGAGACCCTGCGCCGGCTGCGCACCGGGCGCACGGCGGGAGATCCCTTCGTCACCGGGTTCAGCGAGAGCCAGTGACCGGCACCGCGTGGCGACGCCACCGTCGAACGCGAAACCGCCTGATCAGGGGCAACCCGCCCTATAATGACCGTCCCTGACTGTCGTGCCCCACCGTCCAGCACCTGCCGTCCGAAGCGGAGTGGCCATGCCCGACACCCACGCAGCCGACCGCTCGGGACGGTTCGCCCTCTTCTGCTCCACCGCGGAGAACCTCGGCGTCAGCACGACCGTACGCAACGTCGCGGACCTGCTGGCCGCGAGCAACCGCAGCGTGCTCATCGTGGACGGCCGTGTCACCGGCGCACCGGCGGGAGCGCCGGTGCCCGAGCCCGTGCCCGGCCGGATCGCCTCCGTGGCCCGCCCGGACGCCGCCTCCCTCCTCGCCCTGGCCTCGGACCCGGACGCCCTGCGCCACGACCACGTCCTCGTCGAGGCCCCGCTGCCCGACGCGCCTGGCGCACCGCCCGAGGGCAGACTCGGCTCGCTGGCCGACTCGCTGGTCCTCTGCTTCGCCATGACGGCGTGGTCCATCGACGGCGCCGCCGCCCTCGCCGAGCAGCTCAGCGGCGGCCGCGCCGACCGGCCCGTACGGCTGCTGGCCCTCGGCCTGAAGAGCAACGTCGAGTCGCACGACCGGCTGCGCGGCGCCCGCGAACGGGTCCGCCGCAAGTTCGGCCCCCTCTCGCGCACCTCCCGCACCTCCGAGGTCGCCTTCCTGGAAATCCCGTACCACCCGCTCTACCTGGACACCCGGCAACTCGCCGTCGAGAGCGAGCCCGAGGGCTCGGTGACCGGGCTGCGCCCCTACTACGAACGGCTCGCCGACTGGCTCCGCAACCGGCGGCCGGTGCCGCTCAACCGGGTCACCCTCGTCCACTCCCAGCGCCACGCCCCCTGGGCCGCCTGGCTGGAGGACCAGTTCCGGCGCGGCGGCATCCGTACCGAGCTGCGCGCCCAGGACGCCTACTCCGGCGACCGGCCGGCCCCCGGCACGGCGCTGCTGTTCCTCTCCCCGGCGGACATGGACCACGCGGCGCTGGCCCAGCTCGCCGCGCTGTCCCACCCCGACGTCCGGATCGTCCTGGCCGACGAGCCCTTCCCGGACGCGGGCGCCGCCCACCACGAGCGCATCGACCTGCGCGGGACCGACGAGGACGAGGCCGTACGGCGGCTGTACGCCGGACTCGGCCTCGGCGCCCCGCCCCCGGCGGACGGCCCGCCCGGCGCGCGGTTCCCACGGCTGCCCGCCGTCACCAACGTGGCCCCCCGGTACAGCGGCTTCGTCGGCAGGGACGACGTCCTCGGCGGCCTTCTGGAGGAACTGCACACGGCCGGCCGGGACCACACCCCGCTGGTCGTGCACGCCGCGAGCGGCTGGGGCAAGAGCGAGACCGTGCGGGAGCTGTGCCACCGCTTCGGCTCCGCCTACGACGTGGTGTGGTGGGTGCGCTCCTGGGAGATCCCCCGCGCCCGCCGCGGCCTGAACCGGCTCGCCGGCCGGCTGGACCTGGTCACGACCGGAGACGGCGCCTCCCCGGCGCTGTTCGACCACCTCTCCCGCGCCGACACACAGAGCTGGCTGCTCGTCTACGACGGGGCCGAATCCCCCGACGGGCTGCGGGAACTGCTGCCCACCCCCCACGCCCGCGGGCACGTCCTCATCACCAGCCGCACCGCCCCCGCCACGGAAGACATGGCGGCCTTCTCCCTGCCGCCCATGTCGCCCGCCGAATGCCGGGCCGTCCTGGGCGAACGGCTCGCCGAGATCGACGAGGAGCAGGCCCAGCGGGTCGGGCAGGTCCTGGGCTTCGTCCCGCTCGCCGTGCGCATCGCCGCCCTCTGCCTCGCCGAGCGCGCCGCGGCACACCGGCGCGACGACAGCATGGGCGACCAGACAGCGGCCCGCGCCGCCGTCGCACACCTCCTCGCCGAGTACCGCACGGCCCAGGAGGCCCTGCTCGAACGGGAGGGCGCCGCCCCGCCCGTTGCCGTCATGGTGCGCGTGGCCCGGCAGACCGTGCTGCACACCCCGGGCGCCGCCGCCTGGCGCGCCGAGAGCCGCACCAGCGACGCCCTCGGCTGGCTGCTGAACGCGGCCTCGCTGCTCACCGGCCGGGGCATGGGGCTCGAACTGCTGAGGTCGAGACGCATCCTCTCGGAGCTGGCCCGCGACGACACGACGACCCGCAACCCCGGCGCGCGCCGCACCCCGGCCGACACACGGCTGCCCGACGAGCACATGGTGAGCGTCGCCCTGTGGGCGCTGTCCCGGGTCGGCCTCCTGGAGGTCGACTTCGACCGGCCCGACCAGCCCCTCGGGCAGCACCACGCCGTACGGGACGCCGTCCGCGACGGTATGGAACCGGCCGAGCGCGCCCGCATCGAGCAGGTGCTGCGCGGCACCCTCGCCGAGTTCACCCCGGACGAGAACCGCGGCCTGTCCGCCGACTGGGCACGCGAGGTGTACTCACTGCGCCTGTGGGAGGACGACCGGCCCCGCGTGCGGCGTTCCATGCTGCGCCACCTCAACGCCCTGAGCCAGCGCGGCGAGACCGCCGACCTGGCCCGGCTGCTCGACATCTCCGAGCGCGCGCGGGAGGCCTGGAGCCCGCAGGGTGACGACCCGTCACCGGAGTATCTGCGCCTGCTCAACCTCACCGCCCGCGCCCACCGCCTCGACGGCGCCTACGAACAGGCCCGCCAGCTCTCCGAACAGGCCCTGCGCGGCCACCGCAGACTGCTCGGCCCCCTGCACCCGAGGACACTGCTGTCCGCCGACTCCTACGGCGCCGTGCTGCGCTCCCTCGGCAGGTTCTCCGACGCGCTCTTCCAGGCCCGGCCGGTGCTTGAGGGCCTGACGCTGCTGCTCGGAACGCAACACCGCGCGACAGTGCAGGCCGAGCACAACCTCGCGTTCACGGAGGCCCTGAGCGGACGGGCCCCCGACTCGCTGGCCCGGCTCCTCGCCCGGTTCCGCTACCGCCAGGCCGTCGGCGGCGAGGACGACCCGGCCGTCTGGCGGTCCGCCGACCTGCTCGCCTGGGTCTACCGCACGCTGGGCCGCGACGCGGAGTCCCAGGACCTGCTGCGGCAGTGGCTGCACCGGCACGGCGACGTCGCGACCGGCACGAGGCTGAGCATCGAACTCGGCCTGGCCGTCAGCGAACGGCGCATCACCTACAACTCCGCCCGCTCGCACGAGACGGTCTACGGCTACGAGAAGGCCCTGGAGCGCGACCGGCGGGTCCTCGCCGAAGCCACCGGCCGGTTCGGCGCCGACCACCTGGACACCCTGCGCTGCCGCTTCAGCCTGGCGGCCGACCTGCACGCGCTCGGCAAGCACGACGAGGCCGAACACGAGGCCCGCCAGTGCGGCCACGCCCTGGAGAGCACCCTCGGCGCCTGGCACCCCTACGCCGGACTGGCCGGGGTCCGGCACGCGGTGTACCTGCGGGCCGGCGGCGCCGTGGAGGAGGCCGAGGCGACCGGCAGGGCCGCCCTGAACCTCCTGGAGGACCGGCTCGGCGACAGTCACCCCTGGGTCTCCGCCGCGGAGAACTCCCTCGCGGCCACCCTGGCCGCGGCCGGGCGCGTGGACGACGCGGCCGGACTCGCCGAGCGCGCCCTGCGCCGTTTGCGGGACCTGGACATGGGGCATCGGCCCGATGGCCGGCGGGTGGGCGCGCACCACGCCTGGCTCACCTCCCGCGCCACCGCCCGCACGGCACCGGCCAGGGACTTCGACATCGATCTGGAACTGCCCGGCATCTAGGGCCGGACACCGGCCCCGGCGCCCGGACGGTTCCTCCGACGGAAAGGTGAGCGTACGTGGCAGCAGCGCCGCACCCGGAGACCGAGCTCTTCACCGAGTCCCACTGGTTCCCGGAGGGCCACGGCCGAATAACAGAGCTGTGCCAAGGGGCCTTCGCCGGCGTCCCCGCTCTCAGGTCGGTGTCCCACTACAGCAACGGAATCATCGACTTCGTCCTCCGCAGAAGCGACTGCGTCCCGCTGTCCAGCCTGGTCACCGTGGGCGGCGAGGACATCGCCAACGAGGCCCTGCCCGGAAGCCGGCTCCTGCTGTGCACCCAGGACCTGGGCGCTCTGATGCGGCCGCTGGGCACCGGCGAGCTGATGCGCGTCGTGGTCGCCAACGCACGCGGCGGCCTGTGGGGCGGTCGCGTCAAACCGGGGGAGTACCTGGCCGCGCTCACCGATACGCCCGGTGGGATGCCCGCCGTCGACGAGGCGATGAACACCCTCGTCTCCACCATCCGCACCCAGGTGCACCACCTGCCCGACGAACTGCCCGGTGGCCTGACGGACCCTCCGGACCCTCTGCCGGAACACAAGGAGAAGCTGCGCATCGACTTCGGGACGGCGGCGGCCGAGCACGAGAACCTGTCCGAAATGCGGCTGCGGGCCCTGTGGGGCGGTCACGTCAACACCATCGACCTGCACTACGCGGCCTTCTACCGGGACTGGAAACTCGTCTGCGCGGGCGACGTCTTCGAGAACGCCGAGCTCGGCCCGCGCTTCCTCGAGACCAGCGTGCGCTCACGCCGCACCGGGTACCGCGATCTCGCCCAGGGCCTGCGCGGGCATCTCGCCCGGCTGACCGACGCGCTGCGGCTGGTGGTGCAGCCGCCCGCCGACCGCCTGGTCCTGGACGTCCAGGAGGGTTCCGTGTACGTGACCTGGCTGTCGCCGCGGGACTACGTCCTCGGGGTGACCCTGGACCAGCGGCAGGTCGCCCACGCGGAGAGCCGGCTGCACCTGCTGGCGGGCGCCCTGCGCGAGATCACGGAGCCCGGACCGCACTGACCAGCCCGCCCCAGACCTCGTCGGCGAGTGCCTCCACCGCGCGCGCCGCGGTCGGCCGGTGGGCCGGGCCTGAACCGCCGAGGGACTGCACGGGCAGCACCTCGACCGCCGTCTCGTACTCCCGGCAGACCCGGCGCAGCCCCGCCCACTGCTCCTCGGACGCGCCGGGCGAGGCGGCACGGAACCAGGCGTCGGCGCCCGTGCGGAACCTCTCCGTGAGCTGCCGGACCAGGGTGGCGCAGCCCAGCGCCGTCAGATCGGCCCGCCCCGCCCGCAGGGGCGGGCTCCCGCCCGTGCCACCACCGGACGAACGGCCGGCCAGCCGTTCCACGGCCGCGTCGAGGAGCGAGAACACCTCCTCGAACCGGCCCTCGACCGGCTCCGGCAGTGCCGTGCGCGCCGGGCCGGGCGCCGCCGCGACCAGATCACGCCGGGCCAGATCGCTCACCGTCCGGCGCAGCCGGCCCAGTTGGGAGCTGTGCTCGCCCAGCGCACCGCGCAGCTCGCCGGTCAGCTCCGCGAGATCGGCCTCCTGGCGGAGTTGCGTGAGCCGGGTGCGCAGCCGGTCCAGGGCCTCGTTCACGGCCCGCTCGAAGTCACCCGGGCGGTACAGCAGGGGCTGTGAGCCGAGCGAGCGCGCCAGCCGGTCCCGCATGGTCCGCGACACATGGCCGTTGACCACCAGCAGCACCTCGGCCCGGGCCGGATGGAGTGCGCCGCGCAGCGCCCGGACGCGCGCGGTGATGCGCTCCTGGTCGTCCGCGACCAGCACCGACGGGGTGACCACGATCGCGATGTAGGCGTTCGGGAAGGGCTCAAGCCAGTACGCCACCACCAGCGGCCCGTCGGCGGCGGCCCCCCGCGCCGGGACCGGGTCGACCGAGGCGATGCGCCACTGCCCCAGGGCCAGCGCGTCATGGATCGTGGAGAGCACCTGGTCCTCGGAGACGTTGTCGTGCAGATCGCGCACGGCCCGCAGCACGGTCGCGGCGGTCACCTCCCGGACCGCGCCGAGGCCGTCCTCGCTCAACTGCCAGGCGTGATGACAGGTCTTGAGGATCTCCCGGGGCACCCCACCGGTCAGCTCCTGAAGGATCGCGACCGACTCGGAACCGAAGGGCGCGGGCCACCGGTCGATCGCGTCCGCGCCCACGGCAGGGCCCGGACGGGGACCCGAACCGACGTACTCCGCGACGAGATCCGCCGTCAGTTCCGCGGTGAAGCGGGTCGGCCAGAGCTGCACCACCCGCTCGTGCAGGCTCGGGCGGAACGCGTTGAGCCCGCTCGGCGAGGTGCAGAACACCAGCAGCCCGCCCCGGCTCACATACACGTTGACCAGGCGCTCGAAGGCATCGACGAACGTACGCCGGGAGTCCTCCGGCCAGTCCAGCACCTTCTCCAGCGAGTCGATCAGCAGGACGTACGGCTTGCCGACCCGGCCGTGCAGGAAGCCCTGGACGGCCAGCGCGTCGAAGACCGGGTCGATGCCCGTGACGGCGTCCTTGATGCCGCGTTCCCTCAGTTGCGGGGCGGGCTCGTCACCGGTCAGCCACGCCCAGACCATCGAGGTGAACCGGGGGTCCTGCAGCAGGGCGAACGCGGTGGCGAACCTTCTGTGCTCCGTGACCTCGCCGAGGGTGACCCGCAGATCGGCGTGCATCACCTCGGGGTCGTAGCGCAGGGCGGAGACCACCTTGTCGGGGTCCAGGACGCGGTCGCGCAGGCCGGTGGCGATGTCGTCGAGGGCGATGTCGCCGAGCGGGATGTCGTCCGGCCGGCCCGGCCGCGTCTCGGAGCTCTGCTCGCCGACCCGGGCCGCCGTCACATAGGCGTAGTAGTCCCGGACGAGTTCCTCGAACGCGGCCTTGCCCTCCGGGGTGTCGGCGGGGCCGCGCAGCCGGTCGCGGTACATGCGGCCGAAGTCCTGCACCGGTTCGTCGACGATCCACATGGCCGGGCCGTCCGGACGGGCGAGCCCGTTGCAGACCTCGCGCGCCGCGTGGCTCTTGCCCAGGCCGAACTCTCCCACCACGGCGATCGCCCGGCCGCGCCGGCCGCCCCGGGGCCGGTCCCGGAGGTAGTCGCGCACCAGGCTCTCGAGATCGCCGAGGAACTGGGTGGAGACATGGGCGTTGCCCGAGTCCGCGGCCTCGACCGGTGCCTCACCCAGGTCTGCCGACGGGCCGAGCCGCACGACCGGCACCAGGGGGAAGGGGTTGCTGTACCAGGTGTCTGCGCTGCTTGCGGCCACGATGGCACTCCTTGCGGGTCCGGAGAGGCGCGGTCGGGGTGGCGGGGGCATCAGCCGCCGGGGCGGGGCAGGATCGGCTCACGGAGCAGGGCGTCGCGGCGCGCCCGCCGGCTCTCCCAGTGGGGTCTGAGCGCGTCGGCGTCGATCGGCCAAGGGTGCGGCGCGGTGCGCAGGGCGTTGGCCGCCGAGTGGAAGACCTTCCGCAGTTCGCGTACGTCGGAGGGCTTCCATTCGTCGTGTGCTGCCATCAGGGAACTCCTGTCGGGCTCGACCAGGCCGTGCGGTCCGCCGCCGGCGGTGCGGGCGCTGTGGCTGAACCTCCAGATGTCCTCGGAGTCCAGCTCGCGCAGCGCGAGATGGGTGACCGCCGCCGATCCGCTGAGAGCGGCGGCCACTTCCCTCGCCGTCTCCGCGGCGCCATGGCTCACTTCGACGAAAAGTACGATCCTGGGGTGCGCGGGGCTCAGACAGGTGCGCAAAAACGCCGCCCGGAGATGGGCGTCGTTCCACCGGATGTGCGGGATCACGACGAAGAGCAGCGCGTTGTGCTGGATGAGCAGGTCGCTCATCTCGCTGTAGGCCTGGAACGGGTCCTCCTCCGCGATGATCGCCTGCACCCGGGACTCGGAGAACTCGTGCAGCAGCAGCTTCTTGGCGATCTCGCGGCGTATGCGGGCGTTGATCAGCCTGGTCGGCGCGAACGACCGGCCGTCCGGGTCGACACTGATCCGGCGGCCGTCGTTGTCGAGCCCCGCGGTCGGCGCGAACAGCACGAGCGGGTCCCCGGCCGCGGCCGCCGCCGCTGCCACGTGCCGGCGCGCCTCGTGGATGCACCGGTGGATGAGCGATGTCTTGCCCATGCCGGGCGGTCCGCTGACGACCACCACCCGGCCGTGCCCCGAGCTCGAGTCCAGGAGTTCGCCGAGGTGGGGCCAGTGCTCCTCGAAGCGGTCCAGTTCGTCACGGGAGTGGTCGACGTCGACCCACTGGTGCATGTGGTCCGGCTGCTTCCACGGCACCAGGGGGTGGTCGGCGCTGAGCGTGGCGGAACCGTTCGCGCTGTTGTCACGGCCGTCGCCGTTGCCCGCGCCGTTCGATCCGTACGGTTTGCGCACTCCGTAGGGGTTCGCCCAGTCGGAGTTGGTCATCCGTGTTGCCCTCCGGCGCTTGTGGGACGGCCGCTGTGTCGTGATCCGGGCAGCCACCGGACGAGGGCGGGGCGCAGCAGATCCCCCACCTCCCGCGTCTGCCGGTCCAGGGTGGTGCGCACGGCGTCCGCCTCGCTCTTTCTGTCGTGCGGTTGCAGGAGTTGCCCCTCCCGGCTGCGCGGCAGTCTGTCCGCCAGGGGCAGGGAGTCGGCCAGCAGCCGGGCCGCCGCGCGGCGTGCGGCCGGGCCGGGCACCAGGGCGAGGAGGCCGGTGAGCGTCGTCCGGGCCCGCGCCACCTCGGCGTGGTCCGTCTCGGCCACCTGCTCGTACTCCGCGAGATACAGCCATGCGATCCTCCGGAATTCCAGCACGGCCGCCGTGAGTTGCCGGCCGTGCGTGCGCCGTTCCGCCGAGATCCGTTCCGTCTTCTGTCCGAGTACGGTGAGCACGGCGCCGGTCGCCAGCAGGAGAGCCCCGTCGGCAAACCCGCCCAGCCCACCGCCGCCCTGGTCCGCGGACGCCCCCGGCGCTTCGCCCGCGGCGGCCATGACCGCGTCGCAGACCCGCTCGAAGTCGCCCGGGTGCTTGTCGGCCCAGTCGTCGAGCGGCATCACGCCGCCCTTGCGGCCGGGCACCCGTACGGCGTCCGCACCGCCGACCGGACCCGGCGCCGGCCGCGCCACACCGAGCCGCACCGCCGCGTCCCCGAGCTCCCCCCGGTGCTCGTCGGCGAGGCAGTACACCAGCCGGACATCGCTCCGGCCCGTGTCGGCGGCGGCCTGTCCGGCGGTCGCGGTGAGGAGCGGCAGCGTGCCGAGCAGCAGGACGGGCGTCCAGCGCGGTCCCTTGCGGGGACGCCTGGCACAGCTCCCTCTCCGCTCACCCATCCGGCCTCCCCGTTCCCCTGGCCGCGACCCGTCCGGGCCGCCGCACAACATTCGGCTACGCGGAGGACCGCAGTCCGTCGGTCGCCGTCGGTGCCTCGCCCGCCCTGCCGTCCTCGGCCACCGGATGCCGGGGGAGACGCCGCTGCCCGCCCGCGGGTTGCCGGTTCCCGCGGGACCGGCGCGACCAGCAGCCGAACGCGATCTGGGCCCCGTAGTGCAGCAGGTTGACGGTCACCACGGCCGGGGCGACGATGCCGACCGTCTTCGGGAAGTCGCGTTCGAGCGTGAGGGCGAGCAGCACGGCCGTGAGGCCGTTCTGCTGGCCGATCCCCAGCAGGATCCGGTCCCTTCGGGACAGGCCGCGCACGAAGAGGGGCATCAGCAGCACGGCCACCACAGCCTGTGCGCCGAACGCCGAGGCGCCGAGCAGCACCCCCGGGCCCAGCGACACCCCCTGGGCGGCGAACAGGCCCAGCAGGGCGGTCGCGAGCAGGAAGGCGCTGGTGACCGCCCGCGCGAGCGGACGGGCGAACGCCTGTGTGCGGAGGAACAGTCCGGCCACCGCCACGGCGAGCATCAGCATGTTCGCCGCGGCGAGCACGAGCATGGCGACGACCAGCAGGGCACCGAGCGGCGTCGCCGGCCGTCGGCGGCTGCCGAGTTCCCCGGGCGCCGCGGACTCCGCGGACCCTTTCCCGGCCCGCCGTGCCGGCCACAGCCTGCCGCCCGCCCACCAGAGCACCAGGGCACCGGCCAGGAGCAGCGCGTTGAACGCCAGTCCGAGGGCGTAGCCGCGGGCTCCGCCGCCCACCACCGACGGTGCGCCCGGGTGCCCCGCGGCCGTATAGGCGTAGCCGGCGACGTACAGCGTCAGCAGGACCGTCATCGGATCGTCGAAGGAGGCCCACGCCGTGAGCAGCGACCGGGCGCGCTGCGACATGTGCCCGTCCCTGCCGAGGGCGGCCACCGACAGCGGGTCGATCTGCGCGACGACGATGCCGAGGATCAGATACTCCGGGCGGTCGAACGCCCAGACCATGACGCCCGAGACGATCGCCGCCTTGAGGACGACTCCCAGCGTGACCGCCGCCACCACACCGCGCAGGTCACGGCGCAGATCGGCGAGGTCGATGCCGTACGTGCTGCCGTACAGGCCCACGGCCAGCAGCAGTCCGGTGGCGAAGACGTACCCGGTGGTGCCGGCCAGGCGCGACGGGTCCGCCGCCAGACCGATCAGAATGCCCAGAACCAGAGCGCCCAGCGCCCAGAGCAGGACGGCAGGAACCGCCGCCGGCAGCTTCGGCCGCCGGGCACGGTCGCGTCGGGACGTCTCCACCTGCTCCCCCCATCCCCCGGTGTTACGCCGCGAGCGTAGTCGGGCCGCCGGCACCTCGTGCGCCTTCCGGTACGGACGTGCAGCCGCGAGAGCAATCAAGCGTAGGCATCAATACTCGGACGGCGTAACGCCATTGCCAGCCGTTCCCTTGCACGATGCCCCATGTCGGCCGCCGATGAACGCTCTTCACCCCTGGGGTGGATCCACGGCGCCGGGGCCGGTGCGCCCCGCGTCCGCCCCGCCGCCCTCGGCGGGGCCCTCGACAGCACCGCGCCCGTCGACCGTGCGCCCCCGCCCCGGCCGTGAACCAGGACATGGCGTGGGGGGGGGGGGGGCCCCCCCCCAGGGGGGAGCGCCCAGTCCGCGCCCCCCCGGCCGGACAGGGGGGCCGGGGGGCGCGGGGCGCGGCGGGGGGGGGGCC
>NZ_JBHUQX010000251.1:0-13890 GCF_042674225.1 Streptomyces sp. NPDC056948 | reverse complement strand
CGCCCGCCCCCTGGCACGCGCCGAGCCCACCGCCCCCCCCCCCGGCGGCAACGGTGTCCTCGACGACTGAGCACGGCTCAGCGCGACGTGCCGGCCATCTCCGGGACCGGCGCGTCGAGGGCGTCCAGGCCGCGCAGGATGTCCTCCACCCGCTGCTTGGCGTCGCCGAAGAGCATCTGGGTGTTCTCCCGGAAGAACAGCGGGTTCTGCACTCCGGCGTACCCGGCGGCCATGGACCGCTTGAAGACGACCACGTTGGCCGCCTCCCACACATGCAGCACCGGCATGCCGGCGATGGGGCTGGTCGGGTTGTCGGTGGCGGCCGGGTTGACGGTGTCGTTGGCGCCGATGACCAGGACGACCGAGGTGGCGGCGAAGTCGTCGTTGATCTCGTCCATTTCGAGGACGACGTCGTACGGCACGTTCGCCTCGGCGAGCAGCACGTTCATGTGCCCGGGCAGCCGGCCGGCGACGGGGTGGATGCCGAAGCGCACCTCGACGCCCCGCTCGCGCAGCTTGCGCGCCAGCTCGGCGACCGGGTACTGGGCCTGGGCGACCGCCATGCCGTAACCCGGCGTGATGATCACCGAGGTGGCGTCGCGCAGGAGTTCCGCGGTCTCCTCGGCGTTGATCTCCCGGTGCTCCCCCTGCTCCCCGTCGTCGGCGGCCGCCGCCGGGGTTCCGAAGCCGCCCGCGATCACCGAGATGAAGGAGCGGTTCATCGCCTTGCACATGATGTACGACAGGTAGGCACCGGAGGAGCCGACCAGCGCGCCGGTGACGATCAGCAGGTTGTTGGCGAGCAGGAAGCCCGAGGCCGCCGCGGCCCAGCCGGAGTAGCTGTTGAGCATCGAGACGACCACCGGCATGTCACCGCCGCCGATGGAGGCGACCAGGTGCGCGCCGAGGGCGAGCGCGACCACGGTGACGGCGATGAGCAGGCCGATGTTCGGGCGGGCCACGAACGCGACGGTGAGCGCGACGAAGGCGACCAGGGCACCCACGTTGAGGATGTGCTTGCCGGGCAGCGTCAGCGGGTTCGACTTGATCCGCGCGGACAGCTTCAGATACGCGACGACCGAGCCGGTGAAGGTGACGGCGCCGATGAACACCCCGATGAACACCTCGGCGTGATGGATGCCCAGCAGCGAACCGCTGAGCTCGGCGTCGACGTCGAGGTAGCCGTTCCAGCCGACGAACGTGGCGGCGAGGCCGACGAGGCTGTGCATGATGGCGATCAGCTCCGGCATGCCCGTCATCTCGACGACCCGGGCGCGCCACAGTCCGATGCCCGCGCCGACGGCCGTGGCGACGGCGATCAGCACGAGACCGGTGGCGGTGATGCTCCGGGAGGCGAGACCGACGGTGGCGGCCAGGGCGATGACCATGCCCGCGATGCCCCAGACGACTCCCGAGCGGGAGGTCCGGTGCTGCGAGAGGCCGGCCAGGCTGAGGATGAACAGCAGCGCGGCGACGACGTAGGCGGCCTCTGCGGCCGTGACTGTGGTCATCCGGGATCAGCCCTTCGAGAACATGCCGAGCATGCGGCGGGTGACGGCGAATCCGCCGAAGATGTTGATGCTCGCCAGCAGGATCGCGGCGAACGACAGCACGGTGACGGCGGTGTCCCCGTGCCCGATCTGCAGCAGCGCGCCGACCACCACGATCCCGGAGATGGCGTTGGTGACCGACATCAGCGGCGTGTGCAGCGCGTGGTGCACATGGCCGATGACGTAGAAGCCGATGACGATCGCCAGGACGAACACCGTGAAGTGGCCGATGAGTTCGCTCGGCGAGAAGGCGGTCACCAGGAACAGCGCGAGCGCTCCGGCACCGACGAGGGCGTACGGCGCCCACGCCGGCCGGGCGGGCTTCGCCGGGGCTTCGGAGGGCACGGCCACGGGTTCCGGGGCCCCGGCCGGGGCGGGCGCGGCGGACACCTGGACCGGAGGCGGGGGCCAGGTCTTCTCGCCCTCGCGGACCACGGTCATCGCCCGCTGCACCACGTCGTCGAAGTCGAGGACGAGTCGACCGTCCTTGCCCGGAGTCAGCAGCTTCATCAGGTTGACGATGTTGGTGCCGTAGAGCTGCGAGGCCTGGGCGGGGAGCCTGCCGGGCAGGTCGGTGTAGCCGATGATCGTCACGTCGTTGTCGGTGACGACGGCCTTCCCGGCGACCGTGCCCTCGACGTTGCCGCCCTGGGCGGCGGCCATGTCGACGATGACGCTGCCGGGCTTCATGCGCGCGACGTCCTCGGCGGTGACGAGCCGGGGCGCCGGGCGGCCCGGGATGAGCGCGGTGGTGATGATGATGTCGACGTCGGCGGCCTGCTCGGAGTACAGCCGCGCGGCGAGCTGGTTGTAGTCGTCGGAGGTGGCCTTGGCGTAGCCGTCGGTGCTCACCTCCTGCTCGGCACTGACCGACAGGAACTCGCCGCCCAGCGAGCGGACCTGCTCGGCGACCTCGGGCCGGGGGTCGGTGGCGCGGACCACGGCGCCGAGGCTGCGGGCCGCACCCACCGCCGCGAGTCCGGCCACGCCGGCGCCGGCCACCAGCACCTTGGCGGGCGGCACCTTGCCTGCGGCGGTCACCTGGCCGGTGAAGAAGCGTCCGAAGGCGTGCGCGGCCTCGACCACGGCCCGGTATCCGGCGATGTTCGCCATCGAGCTGAGCACGTCCAGGGACTGGGCGCGCGAGAGCCGCGGCACGGCGTCCATGGCGAGCACCGTGATCGGCCGCCGCGTCAGCTCCTCGACCAGTTCGGGGTTGAGCGCGGGGCTGATGAGCGCGATCAGTGTCGCCCCGTCGCGCAGCCGGCCGATCTCCTCGCTCGAGGGGCCGTTGACCTTCAGTACGATCTCCGCCGACCACGGGTCACCGAGGCGGGCTCCCGCCTCCTCGTAAGCCGTGTCGGAGAAGCGGGACGAGGCTCCCGCTCCCGGTTCGACCACCACGTCGTATCCGAGCGCGACAAGTCTCCCCACGGTGGCCGGCGTCGCCGCCACCCTGGTCTCGCCCGCAGTGGACTCGGCTGGTACGCCGATCCGCTGGGGTTCCGGTTCCGCTGGGGCCATCGTCTGCCTCTCTCGTCGTTCTACTGCCTGTCCTCCTTGGTGCCCGCATCCTGCACCTTCGACGCGGCAACTGTGGCGGACCGTGGTCACATGGCCGACGAGGTCGTCCTCACACCGCCCAGGGGTTGCCGCGAGACACGTTTGGGGGTATCGGTGTGGCGCGCGGGGCCGGAGTGGTCTTGTGATGCGACATGAAACGGCCGGGCGCAGACTGAGTGCGTGAGCAGCACGCGCCCGGGGCGCGACGAGGTCTCGCCCCCCTCCCGATCGGCGCCGCAGCAGCAGACTGTGGCACTGGCGGCGATGATGTTCGCCGTCGCCATGACCTTCATCGACCAGACCATCGTGTCGATCGCGGCTCCGGACATCGTCCGCGAGCTGAATCTGTCGTCCTCCGGCATGCAGTGGGTGGTGAACGCCTATCTGCTGGCCCTCGCGGCGTTCTTCGCCCTCGGCGGGCGCCTCGCGGACCTCTACGGGCCACGCCGGGTCGTGGTGATCGGCACGCTGGTGTTCGTCGTGTCGTCGGTGCTGTGCGGCTGTGTCCCCGAGGGCAGCGCGGCGCAGACCTGGCTGATCGTGTTCCGCGCCACCCAGGGGTTCGGGGCGGCTCTGCTCTTCCCGGCGGCTCTGGCCGTGGTGGTGGCGGTGTTCCCGGTCGAGAGACGCGGTCGCGCCCTCGCCCTGTTCTTCGGCGTCTCCGGCGCGCTGACCGCCCTGGGCCCGCTGCTGGGCGGCTGGCTCACGAACTGGACCTGGCGCGCCGTCTTCTGGGTCAACGTCCCCGTGGCGATCGTGGCGCTGGCCCTCACCGCGCTGGCGCACCTCTCCGACCGGCGGCGGTCCGGCACCCTGGACGTCCGGGGCGCCGCGCTGATCGCGGTCGGCATGGGCCTGAGCGTCCTCGGCTTCCAGCAGGCCTGGTCCTGGGGATGGGACAGCTGGGCGACCTGGGTCTGCATCGCGGGCGGCCTCGCGGTGCTCTTCGGGTTCGTCCGGTTCGAGCGCGACGTGGAGCATCCGCTGATCGACCTGCGGGTCTTCCGTGACAAGGCGTTCACCGTGGACGCGGCGGTGCTGTTCTTCTCGATGCTCGCCTTCGTCCCGCTGTTCTTCTTCACCTCGGTCTACGCCCAGGTGTCCCTGAGCGCCTCGCCGAACCAGGCGGCCCTGTTCCTGCTGTACTTCTTCGTGGGCTTCGCGATCGCCTCGCAGTGGGGCGGCCGGATCCTCGACAAGCAAGGGGCGCGCCCGGCCCTGAAACTGGGCTCGGCGGTGGGCTGCGTCGGGTTCGCCCTGTGGGCGAACAAGCTCACCGACCTGTCCATGCACGACCAGTGGCCGTACGCGGCCCTCGCCGGGGCCGGCATCGGCTTCATCCTCGCGCCGGCCTCCACGGACGCCGTCAACCGGGCCATCGGCGCCTCGTACGGCGAGGTCACCGGCATCACCCAGACCGTGCGCAACTACGCGGCGAGCGTGGGCCTGGCCGTCTACGGCACGATCCTGACGCACGTCACGACCGACAAGGTGGTGCAGACCCTGCGGTCCCGGGGCCTGTCCACGGACGACGCGAACACCGTGGCCCGCGACATCACCGAGTCGATCACGGGCAGCGGCGACTCCCGGCCGCCCACCGGCACGAGCCCCGCCGCCGAGGCCACCCGGGACGCGATGGGCGCCATCCGCATGGACTTCGCCGAGGCCAACCAGTGGGTGTTCTATGGCATGGCCATCGCCCTGGGCATCGGCTACCTGTGCGCCCTGCGCCACCCGGGCGGCCGGCCGGCCGCGGACGCGCCGGTGGAGGAACCGGTCGCGCAGAAGCACTGACGGCGCCTCACGACCGCACGGCGGCGGGCTCGTCAGGTGAACAGGTCGGTCGTACGCGCCTGGATCTCCTCCGGCGTCAGCTCCTCGATCGGCTGGGAGATCATCCAGAGGTGGCCGAACGGGTCGGCGAGACGGCCGCCGCGCTGCCCGTAGTGCTGGTCGGCGACCGGGTAGACCACCGTCGCGCCGCCGCGCAGCATGGCCTCGGCGACGGCGTCGGCGTCGGACACGTCGAGCGCCATGATCACCGGGGAGCCGCCGAGTGAGGACGGCGCCGGGTCGCCGTCGTCGGCGTCCTTGACCGCGATCACCGCGCCGCCGAGACGCAGCATGGCGTGCACGATCCTCCCCTCGGGGTCGGTGTACCGCTCGATCTCCTCGGCGCCGAGCGCGGTCCGGTAGAAGTCGATCGCCCGGGGGCCGTCGGAGACCACGAGCCGGGCGTAGAGCCGGGTGACGGCAGGGGCGTCGGGTGGGGTGTCGGGTGTGTTCGTCATGCCTTCACGATCGCGGGTCCCGAGGGCCGTGGATTGTAGAAAACGGCCGGCCGGGCGGGCCCGTCACCCGCCGAGCGGAACGTGGTTGCGCTCCAGCGGCGAGCGCGGTGCGTACGCGGTCGGGGTGATCCCGGCGAGCGCGCGGAACTCATGGATCAGATGGGCCTGGTCGTGGTAGCCGCAGTCCGCGGCGAGGACCGCCCAGTCCGGCGCGCCGGCCCCGGAGTTCACGCGCCGCAGCAGCCGCTGGAAGCGCCGTACCCGCGCATACCGTTTGGGCGCGAGTCCCAGCTGTTCGGCGCAGCTGCGGGCCAGCCGCCGGGAGGTCCAGCCGAGCCGGTCGGCGACCACGCCCACGGGCGTGCCGCGATCGAGCAGTACGGCGGCGAGACGGACCGCCGGGTCGGGCTCCAGCGGACGTTCCGCCCGCCCCAGCAGGGCCGATTCCAGCTCCCGCAGCCCCGCCTCCGGGCCACCGGCGGCCACGGCCTGAAGCAACCGCTCGCGCAGCACCGCGCCGTCCGTGCCCCACAGCTCGTCGAGTCCGACCAACTCGTCGCGGACCGCGGAGACCGGGGCGGGGAGGAAGGGATACGCCCCCGCCGGACGGAACGCCACCCATACGACGGCGCGCTGCTGCGTCGGGTCGATCAGGGCCGGCTCCGTGTACGGCCCCTGCACGGCCGCGCCCCGGGTACGCCGGTCGGCGCCCCTCAGCGGTGACGAGGAAAAGGCGTCCCCGTCGAGGTTCACCAGGAGCTGCGCACCGCCCGTCGGCAGGGCCAGCTCGGCGGCATGCGCGAACCGCCCCTCGACATACCCCAGCGCGCCGATCAGCGGCACGAGCGCGTCCGCCGCCGGCCGGACCGTGAGCGAGAGGGCTGTCTCCTCCGCCGTGGGAGCCATGCGTCCAGCCTACGGCCGGGGTACGACACCGGGTCCTGCGGCGGAGTCGGCCGGGGGCCGGGTCAGGCAGTGGCCGTGAGCCGCGCTGCCAAGTCGCGGCCCGCGGCCTTGAAGGCCGGTGGGAAGGTCAGCTTCAGGCCCTTCTCCTCGCCCTGGACGGTCAGCACGGTCCGGGCACCGAGTCCGAGCAGCGCCTTGCGGGCCGGGGAGGCGGCGATCAGCTCACGGGGCAGGACCATGACGGGCTTGCCGGGCCGGCCGGTGACGGAGCCGGGTTCGAAGAAGAGCAGGCGCCGGTCGGTGAGCGCCCAGTACAGGGGGCGTGGCTGAACCGTGGCGATGACGGTCCCGGCGGTCAGTGCCCCGACCAGCGCGGAGGTGAGGACCCGGCGCTTGACCGAGACGGATCCGACCTTGGCGAGCGAGATGAGCTCGGCCCGCTCCCCCGGGGCGAGCAGAGGGGTGACCGCTGCGAGGACCTGCTGTCTGCGTCTGTTGTTCATGACCATCCGTACTGGTGCCCGCGGGCACACGTGTGCGACTCGGGGAGATCGGGGGGCGGATGTGAGCGTAGAGGCGGCCACTCGGTGGTTGAGCAAAGCCGAGGTCAGTGATCCGCAATGAAATGGGCGGCATGGTCTCCTTGCAGTCCGTACGCGATCACGCCCGAGGAGGAGACCCCCGATGGAACCCGGCGCCGCCCTCGATCCGCTGGACCTGAAGCTGCTGCAGGCGCTCCAGTTGGACGGGCGGGCGCCGTTCAGCCGGATCGCTCAGGTACTCGGCGTCTCCGACCAGACCGTCGCCCGGCGTTACCGGGGGCTGCGCACCCGCGCCCGTCTGAAGGTGCTCGGCGTGACCGACGAGAACCGCCTCGGCCGCAGTAGCTGGATCGTGCGGCTGCGCTGCACCCCGGACGTGGCCGAGCAGCTCGCGGGCGCGCTCGCCCGCCGCCCTGACACCTCGTACGTCAGCCTGAACTCCGGCGGCACGGAGGTGATGTGCACGATGAAGCCGCGCAGCCGGGAGGCCCGTGACGAGCTCCTCTTCGACCGGCTCCAGCGCACCCCGCGGGTCACGTCGGTCAGCGCCCACTGCGTCCTGCACCCCTTCTACGGCGGCGCGCTCGGCTGGCTCAACAAGGCCGACGCCCTCTCCCCCGACGAGGAGGCGGCGCTGCGCCCGCCGCCCGTCGCGACGGCCACGGGCCCGGTCGGCCTGGACGCGGACGACGAGTCGCTCCTCGACGTCCTCCGGCACGACGGACGGGCCACGTTCACCGAACTCCAGGCGGCCACCGGCCAGTCGGAGTCCATGGTCAAGCGGCGCCTGGAGCGTCTGCGGTCCACCGGCGTGCTCTACTTCGACGTCCAGCACGACGCCGAGCTCCTCGGTCACGAGGTGGAGGCGATGCTGTGGCTCACCGTGGCCCCGGCCTCCCTCGCCTCAGTCGGCCGCGTCCTCGCCGAACACCCCCAGGTCCCCTTCGCCGCGGCCGTCACGGGCCAGGCCAACATCCTCGCCGCGACCCTGCACCGCAGCGCCGGGGACCTGTACACGTATCTGAGCGAGAAGATCGGGGCCCTCGAAGGCGTCCAGTCCGTCGAGACGGCACTGACCCTGCGCCGCATCAAGCAGCTCTCCTACGAACCGAGACCGAACCGTTGACGGAGGTAAGGGCCCCGCTTATCTTCTGACCGAATTCATGGCCGAATTCACGAACTGCGTTCAGAATCACGGACATCGGATCGACAGAGGCGGCTCGCCATGCTTCGGACTCCCCCTGCGGCCAGGCGCCGCAGCCCCCTGCTCGTCTGCGCGCTCGCCCTGCTCCTCGCCCTCGTGGCGGCGACCGCCCCGCGGGCGGCAGCGGCGGACGGGCGGCCCTACACCAACCCGCTCAAGTCGGCCAAGGGCGCCGACCCCTGGCTGACGTATCACGACGGCGACTACTACCTGATCACCACGACGTTCACCGGCATCCTCGCGATGCGGAAGTCGCCGACCCTGGCCGGGCTCGCCACCGCGGCCGGCGTCCAGGTGTGGTCGGACACCACCGCGACCCGCAACACCAACATCTGGGCGCCGGAGATCCACTTCCTGAACGGCCGCTGGTACCTGTACTACTCCGCCGGCCGGAGCGGGGTGGCCTGCTGCGACTCGCAGCGCACCCATGTCCTGGAGAGCGCCGGCTCCGACCCGATGGGCCCCTACACCTACAAGGGGTCGCTGACCGGTTCGAACCTCACGCCGGGCGGCTGGCTGATCGACGCGAGCGTGCTCCAGGCGAACGGGCGGCTGTATCTCGTCGGCAGCGGCTTCGTGAACGGCGGTACGCAGAGCCTGGTCATCGCGCCGATGAGCAATCCGTACACCCTCGCGAGCGGCACCTTCACCGTCATCTCCAGTCCGACGCTGAGCTGGGAGCGGTCGGGCTCCCCGGTCAACGAGGCGCCCGAGCCGCTCTACCGCAACGGCCGCACCTTCCTGACGTACAGCGCGAGTTCGTGCCAGACGGCCGACTACAAGCTGGGGCTGCTGGAGCTCACCGGCAGCGACCCGCTCGCCCCGGCGTCCTGGACGAAGAAGCAGAACCCGGTCTTCCAGCGCGATGACGCGGCCGGTGTGTACGGCCCCGGGCACAACGGGTTCTTCAGCTCGCCCGACGGCACCGAGAGCTGGATCGTCTACCACGCCAACTCCTCGGCCAACGGCGGCTGCGGCAACGCCCGCACCACCCGCGCCCAGAAGTTCACCTGGAACGCCGACGGCACCCCCGACTTCGGCACGCCGGTCGCCCTCGGCGGCACGCGCCCCGGCCCGTCCGGCGAAACGGCGGCGACCCCGACGTCGTACGCCCTCGTCAACCGCAACAGCGGCAAGTGCCTGGACGTCGCGGGCGGCAGCGGCGCCGACGGCACCGATGTCTTCCAGTGGAGCTGCACCGGCGGCGCCAACCAGAAGTGGCGGATCGAGGACCTGGGTGACGACACCAGCCGGCTGGTCAACGTGGCCACCGGCAAGGTGCTGGACACCGCCGAATGCTCCGCCGCCGACGGCGCCGACCTGCGGCAGTGGTCCTGGCTGAACAACAAGTGCCAGCGCTACCGGATGGTGTTCACGGCGACCGGCGACCACGTCCGGATCGTCAACGAGGCCACCGGCAAGGTCGCCGACGTGGCGGACTGCGGCACCGCGGACGGCACCGACGTACGGCAGTGGGCGTGGCTGAACAACACCTGCCAGCAGTGGAAGCTCGTCCCCACCACCTGATCACTCCCCCTCTGATCCGGAGAACTCCCTTGAGACGCATAGCCGCAAGGCTGCTCATGGCCGTCCTCGTCGCCCTGGCGGCCTGCCTCGTCGGGCCGGCCCCCGCCCGGGCCGCCGTCCCCGACTCCCCCGCCGTGAGCTACACCAACCCGATCGCGGAGCAGCGGGCCGACCCGCACATCTTCAAACACACCGACGGCTACTACTACTTCACCGCGACCGTCCCCGAGTACGACCGCATCGTGCTGCGCCGGGCGACCACCGTCCAGGGGCTGAGGACGGCCCCCGAGACCACCCTCTGGACCAAGCACGCCAGTGGGGTGATGGGAGCCCACATCTGGGCACCGGAGATCCACTTCATCGACGGCAAGTGGTACGTGTACTTCGCGGCCGGCGCCACCAACGACGTGTGGGCGATCCGGATGTACGTCCTGGAGGGCACGGGTGCCAACCCGCTCACCGCCACCTGGGCCGAGAAGGGGCAGATCAGGACCCAGTGGGAGAGCTTCTCCCTGGACGCCACCACGTTCGTCGTGAACGGCGTGCGCTACCTGGCCTGGGCGCAGCGCGACCCGTCGGTGAACAACAACACCGACCTCTACCTCGCGAGGATGGCCAACCCCTGGACGATCACCGGCACTCCGGTGATGCTGTCGCGGCCCACCTACTCCTGGGAGACCGTCGGCTACAAGGTCAACGAGGGCCCGGCGGTCATCCAGCGCGGCGGCAAGGTGTTCATGACGTACTCCGCCAGCGCCACCGACAGCAACTACTGCCTGGGCATGCTCACCGCCTCCGCGGGCGCGAACCTGCTCAGCCAGGCGTCCTGGTCCAAGAGCCCCACCCCGGTGTTCGCGAGCAGCGCCGCGACCGGCCAGTACGGCCCGGGCCACAACTCGTTCACCGTCTCCGAGGACGGAAAGAGCGACGTCCTCGTCTACCACGACCGCAGTTACAAGGACATCAGCGGCGACCCGCTGAACGACCCCAACCGCCGCACCCGCGTGCAGAAGGTGTACTGGAAGGCCGACGGCACGCCGGACTTCGGCATCCCGGTGGCCGACGGGGTCACCCCGCAGCGCTTGTCGTCGTACAACTTCGCGGACCGCTTCGTCCGGCACTGGGAGTACCGCGCCCGCATCGAGGCCGGCGTCTCCCCGCTCGCGGACTCGCAGTTCCGCGTGGTCGGCGGCCTCACCGGCAGCGGCACCGTCTCGCTGGAGTCGGCCAACTTCCCCGGCTACTACCTGCGGCACAGCAACTTCGAGGTGTGGCTGGAGAAGAACGACGGCACCGCGCGGTTCGCGTCCGACGCCACCTTCCACCGGCGGGCCGGGCTCGCCGACTCGGCGGGTGTGTCGTACGAGTCGTACAACTACCCGGGGCGATACGTCCGCCACTGGGAGTACCTGCTGAACGTGCAGGCGGTCAGCACGGCCACCGACCGGGCGGACGCCACCTTCTACGCCCAGTGACGGCAGGTTAAATGCGTGTAATGCCCTGATTGTGTTCCCGGTGGGCGGGGCACTCAGGGCATGTGCACACACAAGACGGCAAGCGACCGCGCAGGGTTCTGCTGACCGGGTGGTTCAGCTTCCGGGACCGGGAGGCGACCGCCGGGGACGTACTGGCCCTGCGCCGGGTGGAGGACGTGCTGCGGGGGACGGGCATCCCCTACGACGTCGCCTGGAGTCCGGGCTTCCGTCCGGAGGCCCTGCATCTGGAGCGGCTGTGGCCCGAGGACTACACCCACCTGGTGTTCGTGTGCGGCCCCTTGCACGGGCCGCAGGTCGAGGAGCTGCACCGGCGGTTCGCGCACTGTGTGCGGATCGCCGTGGGCACCTCGGTGATCGACCCCGGCAGTTCGGCCGTGACCGGCTTCCACCGGGTGCTGCCGCGGGACGCTCCCGACCGCGAGCCGGTGGAGGATCTGGCGGCCCGCGCCCCGGACGTGCCCGCCCGGCCCGTCGTCGGGGTGATCCTCGCGCACGGGCAGCACGAGTACGGGCAGCTCCGGCGGCACGGGCAGGTCGCCGAGGAGGTGACGCGGTGGCTGGCCGGGAAGGACTGCGGCAGGCTGGAACTGGAGACGCGGCTCGACGCGCACGACTGGCATCTCAGTGCGACGCCGGCGCAGCTCCAGTCCGTGCTGGCCCGGATGGACCTCGTCGTCACCGACCGGCTGCACGGGCTGGTGATCGCGCTGCGGGTCGGCACGCCGGTGCTGGCCGTCGACCCGGTCGCGGGCGGCGCGAAGCTGACCGCGCAGGCCCGCGCCTGCGGCTGGCCCGCGCTGGTGGCCGCCGAGCAACTGGACGTGCGGCAGTTGGACCGCTGGTGGGACTGGTGCCTCACCGGCGGCCGGGTGACCGCCCGGCAGATCCGCGACGGATTCCGCGAGGGCACCGTGCCGGACAGCGCGGACCGGCTCGTCGAGGCGCTGGCACGGCCCGTCGCCGGTTAGCTCCGTGACCTCACGGGGCATCCGCATCTACGTTCCCCGCTGTACTTCCCCGCATCCCCCGCCGCACGTCCCCCCGGGAGGAGAGACGGTCCGGCCGCCCGGAAGGAGAGAGCGTGTCCATCGGCCGACTTCCCGATCACGAGCAGCGCATCCTCGACGAGATGGAACGCGTCCTGCGCCGCGACCGCCGCCTCGACCGCCGGCTGCGCACCCTGCGGGTGCGCCGTCGCCCCGACCCCGCCCGTGTCCTGGCCCGGCTGGCCGGCTACCGCCCCCGCGTCTGGACCGTGGTGGTCCTGTTCGCGGTGTCGGCCGGCCTGCTGGTGGCCGGGATAGCCACCGCCGAGCCGGGGGTGATCTGGGCGTTCGCCGCGATATGCCCGCTGACGCTGTACGCGGCGTTCCGGTTGATGTGCCGGTGGTGCGGGACCTGAGCGTCCGCCCCTACCCGGGATCGGCCGTGAAGGCCTTCCGGATGGGGCGTTCGTCGGCGAGGACGCGGCCCTTGGGCGGTCCGTCCAGGAGTGCGCGGGCGGCGGTCAGCAGGTCCGGGGCGACCTGGTCCGCGCGCGCGGTCTCCTCGGGGCGGCTCCGCCCGGTCGGGACGAGAATGCCGCGGCAGCCCGCCCGGCGCGCGGCCTCCACATCCGCGCCGGTGTCGCCGATGACGACGAGGTCGGCGGGCCGGGTGCAGATCCGCCCGGCCGCCCACAGCACCATGCCGGGCCGGGGCGTGCGGCAGTGGCAGCCGTCGTCGCGGCCGTGCGGGCAGACGGCGAACACGTCGAAGGGGCCGAGGAGTTCGTCGACGCGGTGATTGACGCGGCGCACGTCGGCGTCGGTGAGCAGCCCGCGTGCGACACCGGGCTGGTGGGTGAAGACGCCGGTGCGGATGCCGCGCCCGCGCAGCAGAGTCAGCGCCTCTCGGGCGCCTGCGACGGGGCGTACGCGGTCGGGGCCGGCGTGGTCGGGGTCGTCCTCGACGAGCGTGCCGTCGCGGTCGAACAGCACGGCCTTCACCGGACGTACCGCGCTCTCGGAGCCCACGGGCCTCATGAGGTCACCTCGTCCTGCCAGGCGGTGGCGTGGCGGTGGCGCCAGGCGCCGGTCAGCCGGTGCCAGGTCGCGGCCGGCGGGATGAGCACGCTGGTAGCCACCATGGTCGTCACTTCGTGGCGGGTGCGCGGGCCGAGCGCGATACGGGCCCGGGCGAACTCCGCCGTACCGGCCGCCCAGCCGAGCGCACAGGCCGTCGCGGCCCGTCCGTGACCGGCGGCGGCGAGGGCGCACGCGGCGACACCCGCGGTCGTGATCGCCGCGTGGGTGCGGATCCGGCCGCGCGGCGCGACCGCCTTGTCCCACCAGTCGGGCCCGTGCAGATGCCGCATGAGGGCGTCGTCGGCGTTGCCGCGCTGCTGGCGCACCGACACCCAGCGGGAGGCGGGGTGCACGGGGTGCCGCGTGGTGCGGCGGCCCTGCCGGATGCGCCAGCCCGAGTCGAGCACGCGCAGCGCGAGGTCGGCATCCTCGCGGAAGGCGCGCTCGAAGCGTTCGTCGAAGCCGCCGACCTGCTTGAGCGCCTCCGTGCGGTACGCCATGTCGGAGGTGATCCAGTGGGCGCGGGCGAGTCCCGCCGTGCCGCGTTCCCAGTCGGTGGGGCGGCGTTCGCCGGGCAGCGGGACGGCGATGACGCCCTGGACGCCCGCGATGTCGGGCGACGCCTCGGCGAGGTCCTCGGCCAGCTCATCGCACCAGTGGGGTCCGACCTGGACGTCGTCGTCGAGGAACACGGTCCACGGCGCCGTCACGGCGCGCAGCCCGGTGTTGCGGGCGGCGGCGGGCC
>NZ_JBHUQX010000250.1:0-14031 GCF_042674225.1 Streptomyces sp. NPDC056948 | reverse complement strand
GACTTTCTCCTGCTCAACCACCGGGAATTTCATGAACTCGGCCGCTGCACCGAGCAGGACACCGATGACGTCGTGGCCTCACGCCTGCTGGACCGGCTCGCCAACGACCGCGGTGTCGTCATCGTCAAGCGTCGCAGCGGCATCCACGCTTGGCGCCGGGAGCAGTCCAAGATCCTCGACGATTTCTACCCACAGGTGGTTCTCGCCGACGACGAGATCGAGGATGCCACCGGTGCCGGCGACGTCTTCGCCGCCGGTCTCCTTGCCGTGCTGACCGCTGACCGTCTGCAGATCGAACTTGGCTCCCTGCTCGGCATGACCCTGGCCAGGCACAAGCTCCGCTACGTCGGGAGCCACGGCCACGGCCAACTCGCAGGCATCGCACAGAACTTCATCCGCACACTGGACACCGCCCGCCGCACCGCGTCCCAGCCTGCGGGCGTCTTCGTTGCCCACGGCCGCAGCCCACAGTGGCTGGCGGTGAAAGCCTTCGTAGAACAACGCTTCGGAGTGCCGGTGTACTCCTTCGAGTCCCATTCGTGGGGCAGCCGCCCGGTCACCGAAGCGCTGACGGAGTACCTGCACAGGTGCAGCTTCGCGGTGTGTGTGCTGACCGCAGAGGACGTCACCGGAGACGGACACCTGGTAGCGCGCCAGAACGTCATCCACGAGATCGGCCTGTTCCAGGGGCATCGCGGTATGGATCGGGTGCTGGTGCTGGTGGAGGAAGGCTGCGACTCCGTGCCTGCCGCGGCCACGTACTCGGCCGTTTTCCCGCGCAACGCGATCCATCAGGCCTTCTGGCCACTGGACCGGGCGCTGCAAAGCCACGGTTTCGAGCACCTGTAGGAGCGGGCCCAGACATGCGACTCGACAGAGCGCAGGCTCAGCGGCTTCCGCAAGGCGATCAGGTACGGGCCGTCGAAGCCCTGGTGACAGCTCTCTATTCCTCGAGGAGTACGCATTTGCGCTCTCACCCGTGCAGGCCGCCTGGCGGGTTGCTGACTGCTGCCTCCGCGGTCCACTCGCACAGCACCCCTCGTCTTCGGCGAAGGATCATTACTGTGCACTCACGAAGGCGCGGAACACCGCGCTCGGGTCACGGAACCGAGCGCGGTGTCACGTGCCAGATCTGAACGCACCAGAAGGCCACACCACGTCGACGGCCAGCCCAGCCGCGCGGGCCGCAGCGACGGTGTCTGCCGTACCGCCGCCGCGCCCCGTCGGAGCGCTGCCGTCCCAGATGGCCATCAGACGGTCTGCGCCCTGGAGTAGTTCACGGTTGGCCGCTTCATAGGCGGCTCGCCCCGCGTGTTCGTACGGCATGACCACCACTTCGGCGGCGGCATCCCGCAGAAGGTCGAACCTTGCGAGGTCTGCGGGGCGGACCACCGTTTCCCGGTAGTCCAGAGACGGGATGATCGCCGAGATTCGGCCGCCGAGGGAAAGGACCTCCTCGGCGAAGAGGGTGTCGGCGCCGCGGGCCAGGCACGAGCGCCCCACGAGCAGGTCCAAAGGCAGGCCGGCCAGCACGTCACGAAGGGCTGCGCGCAAAGGACTGACTGCCTCGTCGGCCAGGTCCATGTGACCGGTGACGGCGATCGTGACCACGCCATTTCCCCTTTCCCGCCCCGGTGATGCGCCCGCCAGCCTATCCCGTGCAGGTGGCGTGTTGAGCGAGGGGTACGGAGCATCCGCGCACGTCATAGCGCGACAGTCGCGAATCCCAGTACATAGGCCACAGCGAACAGGAAGGGGATCCAGCGCTCAACACGGTTGAGTGGCAGATAGACACGCCAGTCCCGGCCCTCGCCGAGAGCGCGCCACTCGGCAACCACGAAAGTGCGGGCCGGTAAGCGTTCCTCGAGCGCTCCGATCACCTCGAACTTGCCCTTGTTTAACTGCTGGTAGGAACGAACAGTGAACCACCAGGTGGCGCACATGCCCAGCAAGACCAGGAGCGCGGCGAGGACCAGTACAACCGGAACCTTGCGGTGATTTTCCTGCGACAGCCACGCCCCTAGGAAGACGAGCAGACTGCTGTGAAGGGTCAGGAAGAAGGTGTTGGCGAGGTTACGCCGGGCACTGACTCGGTCGGCCATCTCCACGCAGAGTTTGTACTGTTCGAAGACTGCGGCGTGATAGGAGGCGGTCGAGTCGCGGTAGTCGTTAGCCCCAATGTCGTCGTTCCACAGCGAGTCACTGATTCCGGCCATTGCGGTGTCCCCCTAGTCGTCCCGCTCGTAGCCCTTCCAGCAAGATACGTGCGGTGAGGTCGAGGCGCGGCATAAATGCGCTCTCGGGGAAGGTGAGTTGGTGGCCGGGGGAGGGGGAGGCCTCCGGTGTGACACCTCCGGCGAGGGACGCCTCGTAGCAGCCCCAACGGTCAACTCGGCACTTGGTGGGCGTTCACCTTCGACGTCCGGATGATCACTTAGCAGGTGACAGACGCCCCCTGGGCCCAGGCGCATGCGTGAGACAGGATCAGCTCAGCTGGCAGAGGCTCCCGCTCGACGTCAGACCGGCTGGTACGGCGCCAGACCGTTCGAGCACGGCATCCCACACCTCGGGAACTGGCGGGCACCGGCCTGCCGCGAGCACATGAGCGACACCGCCCAGCCATTGTCGGCCTGCTGACCCCGAGCGCCGCGGAGCCCTCGGCGTCTCAGTGTTAACTCATTGCGAGCTCGTAGGGAGTGCATTCGGTCAAACTGCTGACAAATGCTCCATCGCTCTCGAAACTGAACGCGTGGCATCTCCGAGAAGGATGATTCCAACTAAGTCTACCTTCTGCATCGAATGGGTGGGCGAATTCAGTCAGGGGGACGGTGCGGAATGAGTAACCAGGTACGGGTGTTCCTTTCCTCCACGTTCACCGATCTCGCCCGGGAACGTTCACTGATCCACCATGAGGTCGCACCACGCTTGGAGGAGATGTCCAGGCACTACGGGCTGGACTTCCAGTTCTCTGACCTGCGGTGGGGCGTAACCCCCAAGGATGTCGTCGAGGACCGGACCGCCCTGATCTGCCTGGAAGAAGTGACCCGCTGCCGTCTCACCTCACCAGAACTCAACTTTCTGGTCATTCTCGGGGACCGCGCGGGAACCAGGTTTTTTCCCCGATGGCTCCCGTCAAGCGCCGTCGGCGACTTGCGCAGGCGACTGCGATCCTCCTGGGCCGCACCCTTGGTGGAACTGCTCGATGTTGTGTACCCCGGGGCCGCCGTCGAGAGCTGCATGATTCCCCGCAATGATCGCCCGGACGGCCAGAGGGCGGCCGACGCCTTGATGCGCCAGGCGGAGCGGCTGACTGCGGTCACCTACGACGGTCCCGCCGAAGAGATCCGCCGTGCCCTTGTCTACAGCCTCACCCACCGGGAGATTCTCAGCTCGGGCGCCCTAGCCGACAATCCGGGCGCGGTTGCATTGTTGCGGCGGCCAGAGGCCCTGGAGCAGGCACAGCGCGAGATGCGAACGGCGGTCAGTGCGGCCCTGGGGCGGCGAGCTGCGGCCTACGACGAACCGGGCGCGGAGTTCGTGCAGCGGTGCACCGAGCTGCTCGCCGCGAATGTGTACGAGGCCCGGGAAAGAGGCACTCGCAGGCACTATTTCCAGAGTTTCCAGGTCGCCACTGCGTCCTTGGCGCAAGGCGCCGAGGACCGCACCGCGCTGGACGCGGTCGTGCCGGTGAGCAGTTCACCTCGGCCGCGGGTCACCGTGGTCGTGGCCGAGAGCGGCCGGGGTCGGCGGATGCTGATCAAGCAAGCCAGAGAGCGAATCGAGGGTTTGGCTCCGGGAACAGCCGTCGTCCATCTGGACGTGACCGCAACGCCGGAACTGCGTGAGCTGCATACGTTCGCAGCAGCGCTCGCCTGCTTGACAGGTGCAGACCTCAGCGACGACGAGGTCGAGGCGCTGCCGAACCTCCACACCAACGCCCTGCTCGGTTTGGCCGTCCGGCGGCTGACCGAGGCCGCCGAGCACGATCCGGTGCTTGTCGTGGTGGACGGACTGGACCTGGTCCGTGACGGCGACGGTGACGCGGCCGTCGAGTGGCTGTGGAACAGGCCGGCAGGCTTTGAGGTACTGCTCGGCTGCGAAACGCGGTTCGCGGACGGGCTCACTGGAGTCCAAGTAGTGCAGGTAGATCTCGGCAACGGCTCCCCTACGGTCGATGTCCCGGAGCTGGTACGGAAGGCGCCCTTCTCGGCTCGGATCTGCATGGTGTTCCTCGGGCTGTGCGCGCTGAGTCAGTTCGGCTGCACCGAGCGGGAGTTCCTGGGAGTGTGCGGCAGCGACGAGGAGTTGCGGGCGGAGCTCGTGGATCACTTCCCCATCGACCCCTTCCAGGGGGAGGTTCCGCCACTCATCTGGCACCGGCTTCGCGACCACTTCGAATCGCTCATGGACGAGGTCGGCGCGGCCTCGGTGCCCGCCGTCCGGCCGCGCGAGCAGCAAGCCGCGGCAGTCGAGGCGATCCTGGACGGTCCCCTCCGCGCTCATTGCCGGAAGGCGCTGATGGACCATCTGACGGTTCGGGCGGCACACGCCGATGGTCGTGTGGCCCTCCTTCTCGCCGACCTGGCCAGCAGCAACGGCGGCGCCGGGGCACTCACCACGCTGGTACGCACGCCCGGTTTCCTCAAGGCCTGCATCGCGGCCGACCAGGGTGACTCTCTTGCCAGGGCGATCGTCACGGCTGAGGCCGTCGACAGCGTCGTCACAGCGATCGAGACGGAGATCGAAGCGGCCTCTTACCCAGGGACGCCACAGGATCTCAGTCACGGTCTGCTCGATCTGTCGGTGCTGACCAGACGGCTGGGTCTGCCGAAGCTCTCCGCTGACCTCTCGCTGCGGGCCGTGGACATCAGAAGGGACACACTCGGCGCCGGCCACGAGCTCACTGTCGCGGCTGTGGTGGAAGCCTCCGACGCCTGCATGGAAAGCGGCGACCCGGCGTCTGCGGAAGAGCTGTGCCGCAGCACGCTGAAGGCCGTACGGGGCGACCGGTCGCTGCTACTCCGGGACAACCTGGCCTCCGCGCTGGCCTACCGAGGCAAGTACGCCGAAGCGGAAGAGATGCTGCGCGAGCTCGCAGCTCGCTATGTCGGCGATGCCGGTAGGTTGCCGGAGCTTGCCTCGGTGTATCACAGCCTCTCCGCCTGCCTGGCAGCGCAGGGGGTCATGGAGTCTGCGCGCCACTACGGGGAGCAGGGAATCGAACTGACCCGCCAATTCTACGGCGCGCGCAGCTCGAGGCTGGGTACGTCCCTTGTGAACCACGGGTGGGCACTCCACGAGTCGGGCCTGGCAACGGAGGCCACGGCCTACTTTGGCCAGGCGTTCGCTCTGCAGACGAGTCTCAAAGCCCCTGGCCATCCCCATCGCACCGATGCCGAGATGGCGTACTTCGCCGGCCTCGTCGACAGCGACCGACTCGACGAGGCCGCCCGCCTCCTGGCCGAATGCCTGAACCGAACCCGCCCGGACGAAGCTGCGCTCTGGGCGCAGATGTGCACCAGGCAGCTGCTCAAGATTGCGGAAGCTGGAGATCCGAAGCGTCTGGTGGCGGTCCTCGACGCCGCCGAACGTGCCGTCCCCAGGGGCGCCGTACCGCTGGCGCCCGTCGTGCGCCGGTATGCCCAACTGGTGGGTTTCGAGGGCCTCTCGGAAGTGAGCGGGTTCCTGAACAGCGGGCTGGCGCTGTGGATTTTGACTGTACTGGCGGCCGGGGTGCACGGGCGGCTCCCTCGGCATGACTGCGCGGACCGTATCCGGCCGTTCGAGGAGGGCATTCACGCTGTGCTCGGCTGGTCCGAGCCGGTGCAGTCCCTCTGGTCGCGTATCGGCGTGGCGTGGCAGCACTTCCGCCCTGACTACCCCTACCGTGACGCCTGCCTGCGCCTTGCGGCCGAGATCCATCCCGAACTGCGGCCCCTGTTGTCTGACACACTCGGCGAGGACGTGGTGCGCAGGGCCGTGGACGCGCGCGCGGAGGGCCGCTTCACGGAGGCAGCCGAGGCCCAGGCAGAGGCAGTGGAAATCGCCGCTCGCCTGTTCGGCACAGAGTCAAAGGAATATGCGACCGCTCTCATCAACCTAGGCTCGCTCCAGTTCAGCGACGGCCGACTCGCCGAGGCGTTCCACAACTATCGCGCCGGTCTTCTTCTTGTCCTCGACGGCACCGCTGCCGAGCTGGATCGGTTGGGCGGCAGCGTCCAAAACCTCATGTCCGCGGGCTGGCAGGCGAACCTGCGCGCACAGACGGCGCAGACGCTTGCCACGCTGGCGGAACGGGCCGGGCCATCCGAGCACGCGATCAACCTCTGGATCTTCTCCGTTCTTTCGTATGCCGGGGCGGGCCAGCGTTCGCACGCACTGGGCGGTATCGAGCGCATCGTGGGGATCTACACCGCGCTCAACCTCACCGACCGCCGCCGCTGGCATGCGCCTGTACGTGACTTTTTCACGGAGCTCGGCGCACGCCTGTCCGGAACTGACGAGCGCTTCGACGCGCTTCGCACCGATTTCCTTCAAGCCTGTCCCACGGAATCCGACGTCACCGCAGTTTCCCCGACCGCAACCGATCCGGGCGCCGCAGCCCACGCGCGGGACCCCGAGCGGAACGCCCTGTCGGTCTTCGCCGCCGCCACGGCACTGGCCGAAGAGATCAGCGCGGACATCAAGGAAGCCATCGTTGCCGGCACATCACACATCCCCGACTTTCAGGAACGGCGGGAGGAACTGCTAAGCATCGACGCCCGCTACCTCCTGCTGTACTCGGCTGGCCTGTCGCTCATCGCCGCGACGGACCAGAGCGGATGGGCCGACGAGGAGGCGGACGCAGTGCGAGAGCGGATGGCGGGACTGGCAGCTCAGACACTCCGGTATACGGCAGGGCCGGCTGAGGAAGGCTTCCAGGACATGTTGGCCGAAACAATGAGGCAGGTCCACGACGCGCTCGCTCAGAACCTTGAGCGGCTGCGATCACTGCCGGATGCGGACGCGCAGCAGGCAACGTTCACCTTCTTCTTGATGCACCTACGACAGATACACCCATCGTCGGTGACGCTCCTTGGCGGCTCGGGTACCACCGTACTCACACGGCTCCTCATGGGACTTGCCCACACCTCCCTCTCGGCATCCCGACACCTCCGCCCGACAGATGCGGAGGGCACCGCTCCCCCTTCTTCTTGAACAGTTCGGCATCGATGTCAAACAGCGATCCGGCTCCCCACCTCGGCGGGGCGCAGACATCCGTCTAGCCGCCCCGAGCCAACTCATACGCTGACCCGGGCGAGCCGATGCCCGGCACACACCTCCGCCCGCTGCGCTGGAGACCGTCGGCAGACGTCCACCCGGAAAGACGCGGCCCTGTCCGTGGACATCGATGTCGCCTTGGCGCACGATCTGACCCGGATGTTGATCAGCATCGAAACTCTGGCACAAGGAGGCGCCGACGGCGCCTGGACGGGAAGGCGGCGCCGTGAACGGTGCGGCATCGGCCTGGAGCAGTGGTACCGCGGCCGAGTGGCTGAGGGGTCCGGGATGGCAGACGGGCCACCCTGGCGTCGGGACCGACGCAGTGGCCGCGTGGCTGACCGAGACGCATATGCCGAGGCCGTACAACCCGGGCGTCGACGAGGCCGAGTTCCTGCCCGCACTCGCCGCGATCCTCCCAGCCGTCCTCAGTGCCGCACCGGCCATCATCAACGCGGTCCACCAACTTACGAGCAAGTCGCCGATGCCAACCCCGTTGCCCGCCCCAGCGTCCTCCCGCCCGGCACCGGCACCGCCGCCCGCCACCGCCCCCGTACGCTCGCAGGCGACATCGCCCCCACTACCGCCCGCGCCATCCACTCTAGTACCGCCCTCCGCCTCGCCGACGGCACTACGGCCCGCGCCACCGCCTGCGCCTGCGCCGACCAGCGCGGCCGACATCCTGCGGCAGCTCGCCGCCCTCCTCCCACGGCTGGCGGACCTCGTCGCGCGGCCCGAAGGCCGTGAATCGCTCACGAATTCCGAACAGGGCCCCTCCTGGCCGCCCGAGTCCGATGGCCACTCGGCCGAAGACGACCCCGCCCGACACAGCCCTCCCAAACCAGGTGCCGCTGGCACCGAGGACGCCCGGGTCGCCGCACCGCGGCGCCCGGGCGCGTACCTGGTGTCGCTGCCGGACCGTACCGCGCTCAACGCCGGTGTCAGTGCTTGCCCAACGAGCCTGCTCATCGCCCGGTACGGGCAACCGCGTGACCTGGTGACGCACGAGTGCCAGGCGCTCACCTCGCCCTTCTGGGAGGGACGGATGGTGACGGATCAGGTCGGTACGTTCCGGGTGCGCGGCCACCGGCAGGCGGTCGCCCTCTTCCAGGACGCGTTCGCCGCGCTGGAGCAGGCCGCCCCGGAGCTGTACGCCCGGACGGGCACGAGCGGAATGCTCTGTGTCCGTCATGTACGGGGCCGACCGGAGGTCTTGAGCAACCACGCGCTGGGTCTCGCGCTCGACGTGACGCTCGACAACCGCGTCGCCATCAGCGACGACGGCCAGGTGGAACAAGGCCTGCTCACCCTGCACGAGGTGTTCAACCCGTTCGGCATCTTCTGGGGTGCCGGGCTTCGACCCGAGGACGCCGTCCACTTCGAGGTCGGTGCGGAGGTCGTTCACCGCTGGATCGACGAAGGGGTCTTTGATGGCTATCGACCGTGAACTCGTTTTGCAGTTGGCAGCCCAGCGCGCAGGGTTCAACGGGAACCAGCTCGACGCGCTGCGCCGGGGAGACTACGCGGCGCTCCTGGCCGAACAGATCGCTGCGGCCCCCGAATCTGCCCTCACCCCCGACCCGTCGAACAGCCTCGCGGCAGACTTCGTACCGGACTACCCGCCGGACTCCGGGCCGGGGTACGCGTCTGGCCACGGGGCGGACGACATGCCGGTGGCCGGGTCCGACATGCGGTCCGCCGCGGACCTCCAGGCGCGGCTCGCGAGAGTCTCGCGGCGCCTCGTCGCGGTCCGGCAACAGCGAAACGCGGCCCTCCATGTGCTCCGTCAGCTCGCCGCCAAGCTCGGCTGCTGCGCCCGCTGCTGGGGCACCGATGCTGCCTGCGCGACCTGCGCCGGACACGGCTCACCCGGGCACTTCCCGCCCGACCCGCAGCTGCGCGAGTGGCTCGCGCCTGCGCTCGTACCCGGTTCCGACGCCGAGCCGTACGAGGCCGGCCCCGGTCTCTTCCCTGGCAAAGCCCGCGACCCCTTGCCCGCCCGGGCGGCCATGAGCGCGCCCGTCACCAGCACTGTGAACCGAGGAGAGCGATGACCGCATTCGACGACCTCTTGGACGAGCCGGAGATGTTGGCCGAGTCCGAGAACCTGCCCGACTGGGACGAGGAGGCCGAGTTCCTCCCCGGCCTCGGCACCGCCATCCCGCAGCTCGGGTTCCTCGACCCCATCGGGGCCGGGATCCGAGCCGTGGGCAACGCCCTCAAACCACCGCCGCGGCCAGTCGCACCGAGCGTCTCCGTCGCACCGGCACAGGGCGTCACCAGTGCCACCGTGCAGACGCCACGTGGGCCGGCCCAGGTGCAGCTCCAGACCCCCGTGGTGCACCGAGACGAGTTCAACTCCGCCGTCGCGCGCCTCCAGACGGCGCTCAACGCGGACTCGGCCCGCATCAACACGCTGCAGAAGGACCTGACGACCCTGGGCACCCGCGTCGGCACCGTCGTGGGCGAGACCCAGGCGGCGATCGCCAAGCAGCAGGTCGCGGTACGCAAACTACGGCTCGATACCCAGGCGGCACTGCGGAAAGTCCGGGCGGATCAGCAACAGCAGCAGACGACGAACATGATGATGAGTCTGATGATGCAGCAGCAGCTGAGCGGCAGGTTCGACGACCACAGCCACGCCGTGGGCAGCACGACCACAGACAAGCCGTCGGATGCGGACGGTGAGGACAACAGCTTGTTGCCGCTGATGTTCATGATGATGCCGCAGTCGGACGGCGGCGGCGACAACACGATGTCCATGATGATGATGGCCATGGCCATGTCTGGAGGATTCTAAGGTGAGCAACCTCCTGCCGTTCGTCGCGCTGATGTCTCTTCCGAAGAACCGGCGTCGTCAGCTCATGCCGCTGGCCATGTCCGCAGCCGCCGGTATGCCGGTCGCGCAGTCGGGCGCTCTCGCGGTCCTCTCGGCCGACGGCGCCGCCCGCCGCGAGGGAAAAGCCGCAGCCGAGGCCGCCACCGCCGAGGCGATTTCCGCGCTGACCGAGGTGATCACCACCGTGGTCGCCAAGGGAGTAGCACTCAGATCCGACGAGTTCAGGAATCCGCTGGTCCGAAAAGTCCTTGCGGCACACCCCGACATCCTCACCATCCCAGCCCCGGCACCCGCAGCAGCACCCGCACTCGGAGCCGGAGCCGCAGTCGGAGTCGCACCAGCACCAGGAGCTGCACCCGCACCCGCGCCCCCACCCGGAGCCGCACCAGCAGCCGGAGCCGCGCTCGGAGTCGCACTAGCACGCAAGGCTGCAACTGCAAGCAAAGCAACGTCCAAGCGCACTAGCCGCCCCAAGAAGTCCACCTAACCCCCAAGCGATAAGGGTGCCTGGACCTTTCGGAGAGCGCCGCGCGAGGGTGAGCAGAGCACAACGAGGACCGCAAATGGCCGTCGACTTCGACCCGCACCTGCGGCAGCTGCTGCTGAAGGCCTCGGAGCGGCAGCCGCTCGCGGCGCATCGGCAATGCGTGGGTGTCATCGCACGCCTCCGCACGCCCGAGGCCGAGATTCCCGGACTCCAGGTGGTGGTGCGCGCCGGCCCGGTCGTGACCGGACGCGTGTACGTTGACGCCGTCACGGAGGTACGGCAACACCCCGACGTGCTGAGTCTCAAGCGCACGCACCACTACCTGCCGCACGACGTGCTCGTCCACGGCGTACCTGCGTCCGTGCACGGCCTATCCGGCGGTGTTGCGGCCCAGGACACCGAGTCCGCTGCCGCTCCGCCGTGGCCATGGACAGGACGCGGCGTCGTCGTCGGGATGCTGGACTGGGGCTTCGACGTGGCGCACGCCGACTTCGTCCGACCCAGCGGCGGCACGCGGTTTCTCGCACTGTGGGACCAGCGCGGCGGCCGGACACCGCTGAGCCCGCCGGCTTACGGGTACGGCCGCGTATTCGATGCCCGCGCCGTGGACCACGCGCTCACACAACCGGATCCGTACGCGGCCCTCGGCTACGATCCGGCCGAGATCGACCCATACGGCCAGGGCACGCACGGCACACACACACTGGGCATCGCGTGCGGCAACGGCCGGTCGGGGGCGCCGAGAAGCATGGCACCGGACTCCTCGGTCCTCGCCGTCCACCTCCGCGCCGACGACACGTCGCCGCACGACACCCTCGCCGACTCCGTCCGGTTCCTCGAAGGGGTCGACTGGATCTTCCGGGCTGCCGGTGACCAGCCCGTCGTGCTCAGCATGAGCCTCGGCAGGGGCGGCGGACCACATGACAGCACGCCGCTCGTGGTCCAGGCCCTCGACGCCCTGCTCGAGGTGCCCGGCCGCCAGATCGTGTGCTCGGCGGGCAACTACTTTGGTACAGCCCAACATTGCAGTGCCCAGCTGACCGAAGGCACCGCAGTCGAGTGGGGCTGGAGCGTCGAGCCGCCGGTGGCCGGCGACGCCGAGATGGAGATCTGGTACCCGGCGGCGGACGACCTGACGGTCGAACTGCTGGCGCCTGACGGCACCGTCGTGGCCCGCCTCCCTCCCGGTGCGGAGCGGATCGTGCAGGACGGGGACCGGATCGTCTTCTCGGGCTTCCACCGGCGTACGGATCCGGGCAGCGGGGACCACGTCGTGGACCTGTTCCTGTGGCCGGGCGCCCCGCAAGGAGTGTGGCGGGTGCGGCTGCTGCCGGGGCGCATCGAGCGAGGTGAGGTACACGGCTGGATCGAGCGCGTACACCGCGGCCGCCAGAGCCGCTTCACGGCGCCCGACCAGCTCTTCACGACCAACACCCTCTGCAATGGCAGGCGCACCCTCGCCGTCGCGGCCTACGACCACCGCGCGCCCAACGAGCCACCGGGCGCGTTCAGCAGCGCAGGCCCCGCCAGGGACCTGCGCCTCAAGCCCGACCTCGCCGCGCCCGGGGTCGCGATCACCGCTGCCCGTTCCTCGGTACTCGTCAACGGGCGGCGCGAGCGTGACGGCGTCACCACCATGACCGGAACGAGCATGGCGGCGCCGCACGTCGCTTCGGCGGTCGCGGTTCTGTTTGAGGCAGCGGGGCGGCTGCTGCACTCGGACGAGGTCACCCACCTGTTGCGCAGCACGGCACGGCCTTCCCTCGCCGGACGCGAGCGCGTGGGACACGGACGGCTCGACATCAGCGCCGCCTTGGCGCGGCTCGCAGAGCTCTGACGAACACACCAGCCGGAGCCCCGACGACGCACGGCCCCTCCCACAGCGCCAAACCGAACCACGCACACTGAACACCGGACGAGGTGACCGACCATGGATGACGACCTTCTGACCGATGACACGCACTACGGCGAGGACGACGCCATCGCCTGGCTGACCGAGGCAGAGGCCGCTCCCGCTTCCCCCTTTCCCGCGCCGACCGCAGCCACCCTGGCGGCTCTGCAGGTGGTGCCGTCGCTGCTGGAGACGATCCCCGCACTGCTCGACGTACTGACGCGCACGGCGGCACCGCACGCCCTCGCCTCCCCGTACTCCGGCCCCGGCGCGGCTGAGATCTGGACGGAGCCCGGTCCCGCACACGGGCGGGAGCCGGCCGTGCCCCGGCAGGTCTGGGAGTACGTCGAACCCGGTTGGGACGGTGGCGCCTCGCCCGAGGTGGGTTTCATCGCCCTCGCGGGGCTTCTCATCCCCGCCGCCGAGCTGGGGCTCGCTGGCTTCGAGACCCTGCAGCAGCACGTGTTCAACGGGGACTTCTCGGTCTCCTCGACGCCGGCGTACTACATCCACAACCCAAGTCCGGTCGGCCTGACGGTCCAGAGCAAGTCCTTCCGCTTCCCCATCACCGCGCACCACCCGCGCCCCCTCACCGGGACCCAGACCTTTTGGTTCGACGTCGCACTCGAATACGACGGCTTCAACGTGCGGCGGGTATCGGTCACGGAGGACAGTGGCCGCTCCAGCTCGCTCTACGCCTCGACGTTCTCGATCGTCTTCTCTCCGTCCCCTTCCACGGCGGCGAACGAACCGGTGTCGGGGGTTACGTACTCGATCACTGGGCGATGGAATCCGGTGGGCGACGACCAAGAGAGCTTCAGTGGCCGCTTCGCTGTTGACGCGGCCGGAAACCTGACCGGGCTTCAGGTCTCCTCGTCCCGGCAGTGGGTGCGCCACGGCGCGCTCACTCAGTCGGGCGGTGGGCCGGTCCCCCGGCCGACCACCTCGACGCACGTCACCACCGTCCACTTCGACCCCTCGGGGAGCTCCACGCTGCCTCAGGACAAGATCCGGCACATCTATTCCTGGTACACGGGGCTGCCGGAGGTCGTGCAGACGGAGATCCGCAAGGGCACCCAGCCGATCCGCCTCTTCGGACGGGCGTCGACCACCGGAACTGTCCAGCAGAACCAGGCCCTCGCACGCAAGCGCGCCGAAGCCGTGGCAAAAATCCTCCGAGATCTGGCGGGAGGCGGCGCGCGGATCGATGTCGAGGTGTACGGCGAGCTCGGCGCGGGGACCCCCGACGGCCATGAGGACCCCGCCGAGCGGCGCGTCGACCTGGAATGCCGGTTCGAGATCTACCAGATGTGAGGCGTAGGGCTTCTCGTAGTGGGTGGCGATGCCGCGGCGCCGCTGCAGGCGGTTGATGCGCCGCTCGAGGGTGCTGCCGCTTCGCAGGTGCACTGGCAAACAGTGTGTGAGTCTCCGCGGGCTCATTCTCGTGTCTCACCCAAGGCTGCTACCACCCTGCTACCATGCTGGTGTGACCTCCATCAAGAAGCAGACGCAGGTCCGGCTGGAAGAGGACGTGCTTGCCGCCGGCAAGGCCGC
>NZ_JBHUQX010000249.1:0-14074 GCF_042674225.1 Streptomyces sp. NPDC056948 | reverse complement strand
CCGGACCCAGGACGAACTGACCGCCGAGCGGGACCGGTCACGTGAGATCGCCCACGTTCTGGCGGCTCCGGACGCCCGTGCGAGCAGCGGCCGGGACGGGCGGGGCAGAACCATCGGAGTGATCGCTTCCGCGACGGAGGGGAGCGCGGTGGTCACCCTCGGCGGATACAGCACCCCGCCGGGCGGCCGAGTGCACCAGTTGTGGCTCATGCGCCCGGGCGCGCAACCACGCTCCCTGGGGCTCCTCAAAGGCGACACGCCCCTGGTCGCGACCAGTCTCGGCTCCTCAGCGACGTCACTGGCCGTAACCGTCGAGCCCGCCGGCGGGTCACCGCAGCCCACCACCCAGCCGATCGTCCAACTCGCCCTGAAATCTGTTGGATTCGGAGAGTAATCGGAGATACATCGTCAACCCCCTTATGGGGAAGGTGAATCCTGTGACCGCGATACACGAGTGCCCGGGCGGGGCGATAGGGTTAACCTGCCCGGGCCGGGTGGACTCGTACGGGTGGGGAGTGACATGGAACAGATAACAGTGCGCAGCAGGGCGAGGGTCCCTGCGATCACCTGCGGGAGCAGCGCGACCAGTTCGCGCCTCGACCGCCATCTGTCGGTGCTGGGCGGTCCTGCCGTCCCGCAGCGGGAGACGGTCGAGGCGACCTCGCTGATGCGTGAACTGACCGCGCGCCAGCCGCACGACCGCAGTGGAAGGGGAGCACGCGTGCGTCGCGTCTCGCTCTTCGCACCGCTGCGCCGACTGCGCCGCTCGCTGTTCGGCGGCAGGTAGGGGCCCGCGCTCGGGCGGTCACACCGCCCCCGGCGTCACGCTGCGCACTCGTCGTCCGTCATCCCCACGGCACGCAGCAGCGCCAGGTGTGTTCCCGAGCGCGGCACGCTCCCCCTCCCCCTGGTTCACCGCTCCCCGCGCGCGTACTGACGCACGGCCAGCGGCACGAAGATCCCGAGCAGCACCGCGCACCACATGAGCGACCCCGCGACGGGGTGGGCCACCGGCCAGGCCGCTTCGTCGGGTACCGGCGCGTTGCCGAACAGATCCCGCAGAGCCGTCGCCACCGCGCTGATCGGATTCCACTCGGCGACCGTCCGCAGCCACCCCGGCAGTCCCGTCGTCGGGATGTACGCACTGGACAGCAGCGGCAGCAGGAAGGTCGCCCCGCCCAGTTGACCGGCCGCCTCCTCGTTCCGGGTGAGCAGGCCCAGGTAGATCCCGGCCCAGGTGCACGCGAAGCGGAACAGCATCAACAGCCCGACGGCCCCCGCCGCTTCGAGGAGACCGCCCTCGATCCGCCAGCCCACCGCGAGCCCCACCAGCAGGAACGGCACCGTCCCGACGGCCGTGACCACCACGTCCGCCGCGGCCTGTCCGAGCGGTACGGCCGCCCGGCTCATCGGCAGCGTACGGAAGCGGTTCGTCACGCCCCGGTGCGTGTCCTGGGCCGCCTGGAACATGCCGGTCATGATGCCGCCCGCGGCGGTCGCCACCAGCAGGCCCGGCACGAGGAACGACCGGTACGCCTCGCCCGGCATCGCCAGCGCGCTGCCGAACACGTAGCCGAAGAACAGCAGCATGCTGACCGGCATCGTCTGAGTGAGGATCAGCAGCCCCGGGTTGTTCCGCATCCGCAGCAACTGGCGCCCCAGCATCGCGGTCCCGTCGTACGCCAGCATGCTCATGCCGCACGCTCCTTGTCGTCGGTCGTGGTGGTGGCCGTCGTGGTGTTCGTGAGGCGCAGGAACACGTCGTCCAGCGTCGGTGGCCGCAGGCTCACGTCGAGCAAGGGCACGCCCGCCGTGTCCAGGGCGCGCACCAGCAGCGGGAGGGTGAGTGTCGGGTCCTTGCTGACCGCGCCGACGGCGTTGCGCTCGTGGTCGAACGACGGCTGCGCGCCCGTGAGCCGGTCGAGCACGCCCGCCGCCCTCACGAGCGCGTCCGCGTCCGTCACGACGACCTCGGCGTGCGCCCCGACGAGCGCCTTGAGCTGCGCCGGCGACCCGGTGTGCGCGACCCGGCCCCGGTCCACCAGGGCGATGTCGTCGGCGAGCTGGTCGGCCTCCTCCAGGTACTGGGTGGTGAGGAGCACGGTCGTGCCCTCGGCGGTCAGATCGCGCACCGCGTCCCAGATGAGGTTGCGGCTCGCCGGGTCGAGGCCGGTCGTCGGCTCGTCCAGGAACAGCACGTCGGGGCGGCGGATCAGGCTCGCCGCCAGGTCCAGGCGGCGGCGCATGCCGCCGGAGTAGGTGGACGCGGGCCGGTCGGCGGCCTCCGTCAGCCCGAAGCGGTCGAGGAGTTCCGCGGTCCGGCCGGCCGGACCGCGCACCCGGTGCAGCCGGCCGAACAGCTTGAGGTTCTGGCGTCCGGTCAGGTCCCCGTCGATCGAGGTGTCCTGCCCGGTGACGCCGATCCGGCTCCGGACGGCTGCGGCCTCGCGGACGAGGTCATGGCCTGCGACCCGCGCGGAGCCCGCGTCCGGCCGCAGCAGCGTGGTCAGCAGCCGCACGGCCGTGGTCTTGCCCGCCCCGTTCGGCCCGAGGACCCCGCACACCGTGCCCTCGGCCACCGCGAGGTCCAGTCCGCGCACGGCACGGACCTGCCCGAACCGCTTCTCGAGACCCTCACTAAGTACAGCGTACGTAGAAGTCATGGCTCGACCATAGCGCACTACGTACGCTGTACGTAACTAGGATGGTGACCGAGGTGATGATCGATGGCGGGCCGAGCGGCCGTACCCGAAGTGATCTGGGCGCGCCCCGAGCGCACCGGCCGTGGGCCGAAACCGGCGTTCACCCGCGCCGGCATCGCGGCGGCGGCGGTGCGGATCGCCGACGCGGAGGGGCTCGACGGGGTGTCCATGCGGCATGTCGCCGCGGAGTTGGGCTGCGGCACGATGTCGCTGTACAACTACGTCCCCCGAAAGGAGGATCTGTACGAGCTGATGGTGGACGCCGTCGGTGCCGAGCACGAGATGTTCGAACCCACGGGCGACTGGCGCGCCGACATGCTCCGCAACGCGGAGGAGACGCGGGCCATCATGTACCGCCACACCTGGGTGCCGCGCCTGATGGCAGGGGTGCACGGCTTCAGCCCCAACACCCTGCGCTATCTGGAGCACTGCCTGGCCTGTCTCGAACCGCTCGACGTTCCGGCCGGTACGAAGACGGAGCTGATCGCGCTGCTCAACGGCATCGTGTCGACGTACACCGCGAACGACATCGCGACCGTCGAGCGCACCCGCTCCATGCCGTGGTCCGAGGAGGAGGAGAACGCGGTGCGTATGGCCTATCTGGGCAGCCAGGTCGCCACCGGCGCGTATCCGCGACTGGCAGCGGCCTTCATGGAGCAGAGCGGACCGGTCGATCTGGAGGCGGTGTTCCGGCGGGCGCTCGAACGCGTCCTGGACGCCTACGACCCCGACCTGCGCTAGGAGCTAGGAGCGATCCCGATCTGCGCTAGAGCAGCGCGAGCTGGCCTTCCGGGCCCTCCTCGGGGCCGTCCAGCACCGAGGCCGGCCGGCGGACCGCCGCCGGCACCGGGAGGAGGCCCGCCTCGCGGAGTTCGGTTGCCGTGATCGGGTCGGGGAGCGCCGGCTCGTCCAGGGGGCGCAGTTCGGCCAGCAGGGCGAGGACCGTGATCAGCTCGAGCAGCTCCGACGTCCAGGTCTGCGTCCAGGTCGCGGGGCGGATCGCCGCGAGGGTGCCCGGCTCGGCCTCGGTGACGCGCGCCGCGAACCACTGTTCCAGGACGCGGACCCCGCCCGCCTCGAAGTCCCAGGCCTCCGGCGGCACCGGGGAGATGCGGCCCTCGTCCATCAGCAGGGCCTCCTCGTCCCGGTCGTAGTCCAGGGCCAGGGGCCGGGAGGGCAGCGGGGAGCGGACGTAGGGGCGGCGGCCGCCGGGGAGCTTCGGGCGTTCGCCGTCGCGGCGCATCAGCCACAGCAGGCGGTGGCCCAGCTCCACACCCCGCGTCCACGCGTCGGTGTCAGCGGTGAGCGGGACGGTGAGGTCCGGGCGGGCCGTCGCCGTGATCCAGGCCAGTACGTCCAGCGGTGCGGGGGTGTCGCCCAGGCGGGTGCCCAGGTGCTCCAGCAGGCCGGGGGCCAGGTTGGGTTCCCGCCCTCCGGGCCGGCGGAACAGCGGGCGGACGCGGCCGGGGCGGAGCAGCGGGAGCAGTGAGGTGACGAGGAGGGGAGGCGCGAGGGCCGCGGGCGCCTCCACGACGAAGACCTGCCGTTCGTCCGCCACCCGCCACAGCTCCGGGCGGGCCGCGTCGATCAGCCGCTGGTCGGGGATCAGCCACTGTTCGTCGAAGGGAGCGTGCAGCACGCGCACCGGCTCCGGGCACGGGCCCGAGACGCGGAGCAGCTTCTCCGTGCCGCCCGCCCGGCCGGGCAACTGGCCGACCGCCGTGTGCAGCGTGCGCGAGCGGGTCGGCTCGAACAGGGTCTCGCGGTCGGGTCCCTCGGCCTTCACCAAGGCGTCCCAGCGGGCCTTGAGGGACGCCGCGTCGGGGGCCGCCGGCCAGCCCCGGCCGAGCCGCGGCGGTGCGACGGACCACGGCATGAGGTCCGCCAGCGGCGGAGCGTCGTCGTGCGTCACGCAGGGCATCGTACGACGCCCCCACCGGCGCGCGGGGCGGCCACTACGCGTCAAGGGTCACCGTGAAGGAGAACCGGTCGCCCCGATAGTGGATGACCGCCACGTCGAGGACCCGCCCCTTGGCGTCGTACGTCACGCCCGTGTAGTGCAGGATCGGGCTCAGCAAGGGAACTTGGAGCAGCTTCGCCGTCTCCGGGTCGGCGAGCCGAGCCTCCACCGTGTCCGTGATGCGGCTGATGTCCACCCCGACGACATCCCGCAGCACCTTGGTCATGGGCCATCGGACGAGGTCGTCCAGGTCGATCCGCGCGGCCAGTTCGGGACGGACATAGTTCCGGGCGTGGTTCGTCGGCTCACCCGTCTTCTCGTCGCTCCGCAGCCGGTGGTACGTCGAGACCTCCCGCACCTCCGGGAAGAACTCGGCGAGTTCACTCGGCACGGGGGCCGTGCCGTGGTCCAGCAGTTCGGTCGTCATGCCGGACTGCTGCGCCACGATCGCGTCCACCGAGCCGAGCAGACGGACCGGGGAACCCCTGCGCGCGTGCGGCTCGATGAAGGTGCCCCGCCGGCGGTGGCGGGTGATCAGCCCCTCGTCCTCCAGCTCCTTCAGCGCCTGCCGCATGGTCAGCACGCTCACGCCGTAGTGCCCGGCCAGCTGCTCCTCGGTGGGCAGGCGCAGCGGGTCCTGGGGCGAGCGGCCGAGGATCGACGCGCGCAGTGACTGCGACACCTGGTACCAGAGCGGCAGCTTGCGGTTCAGGACGATCGAGTCCGGAGCGAAGGAGGTCACGGGCCATCCGTACCGGTCAGGGGTGTTCAGTGCAAGGGACGGAAGTGCCGCTCCAGGCCCTGCCAGACGTCGTCATAACGCTGTTGGAGGTGTTCCGCCCGGGCCGCGTGCGGTGTGAGGGTCAGCGGCCAGCGGGTCTCGAACATGAACGCCAGTCCGTCGTCGATCTTCTGCGGCCTCAGCTCGGCGGCGCTCGCCCGGTCGAAGGTCTCCCGGTCCGGGCCGTGCGCCGACATCATGTTGTGCAGCGAACCGCCGCCCGGCAGAAAGCCTTCCGCTTTCGCGTCGTACGCGCCCTCGATCAGGCCCATGTACTCGCTCATCACGTTCCGGTGGAAGTACGGCGGACGGAAGGTGTCCTCGCCCACCAGCCAGCGCGGCGCGAACACCACGAAGTCGACACCGGCCAGGCCCGGGGTGTCCGACGGGGACGTCAGCACCGTGAAGATCGACGGGTCCGGGTGGTCGTAGGTGATGGTGCCGAGCACATTGAAACGGCGCAGGTCGTAGACGTACGGCACATGGTTGCCGTGCCAGGCGACGACATCGAGCGGGGAGTGGTCGTAGGTGGCCGTCCAGAGGTTGCCGCAGAACTTGTTCACCACCTCCACCGGGCCCTCGACGTCCTCGTACGCGGCGACAGGGGCGCGGAAGTCCCGGGGGTTGGCGAGCCCGTTCGCGCCGATCGGGCCCAGGTCGGGGAGGCGGAAGGGCGCGCCGTAGTTCTCGCACACATAACCTCGGGCCGAGGCGTCCAGCAGCTCCACACGGAAGCGGACCCCACGCGGGACGAGCGCGACATGGCCCGGCTCCACATGGAGCAGACCGAACTCCGTGCGCAGCAGCAGCCCGCCGCGCTCCGGGACGATCAGCAGCTCGCCGTCGGCGTCGCTGAACACCCGCTCCATCGAGGCGTTGGCGGCATAGAGGTGCACGGCGACGCCGGTGCGCTGGGTGGCGTCGCCGTTGCCGCCCAGCGTCCACAGTCCGGCCAGGAAATCGGTCTCGGGGGCCGGGTCGGGAAGGGGATTCCAGCGCAGGCGGTTCGGGTCGGGCACGGTCTGGGTGAAGGGAGCGGTGCGGATCGAGCCGTTGTGGGCCCGGGTGAACGCCGGGTGCGCGGCCGACGGGCGGATCCGGTACAGCCATGAGCGGCGGTTGTGGGACCTCGGCTCGGTGAAGGCCGTGCCGCTCAGCTGCTCCGCGTACAGCCCGAGCGGGGCTCGCTGGGGTGAGTTGCGGCCCTCGGGCAGCGCGCCCGGGACGGCCTCGGAGCCGTGCTCGTTGCCGAAGCCGGAGAGATAGGTCAGCCCTTCGGCGGTCTTCCGCACGTCCGAACCCATGATCGCTGCTCCCTTGCCGTCCGATTCCTATGCAACACCGTAGGATTGCGTTTTCCCCTGCGCAAGAGGGACACGCGCCCTCCTCTCGAGGGATGACCTGAACCCGACTTGAGGACGATCCGCCGAGTCGGACGCGCGTTCTACGCTCGCGGACATGTCGTGGACACGTGGACCTCTCACCCTGCTCGCGGTCTGCGTCCTGCTGGCCGGAGCCGCGGGCTGCGGCTCCGGTGATGCGCGGGAGCGGGGGAGCGGGGTCTCGCCCACACCCGTGGGCACGCTCCTGGAGGACCGGGACCCGGAGGGGCGCCCCTACCGTCAGGTGGCCCGGCGGGACGCCCCCGACGTCGGCATCGAGGTGCAGCCCGACGCGGCCGGCGGCTGGGACGTCCGGCTGACCGTCCGGAAGTTCCGTTTCTCGCGGGCGGGTGCCGCGGATGCGGCGGTGGCCGGGCGCGGACTCGCGCACCTCTATGTGGACGGCCGCCTCGTCACCCGGCTCCGCGCCTCCGAGTACCGGCTGGCCGCTCACCTGGTGCCGCGTGGCACGCACCACGTCACGGCCCGTCTCTACGCCGACGACGGCACCCCCTGGGCGGTGGACGGCAGGCCGGTGGAGAGCACGGCCGACATCACCGCGTCGGAGCCCGGCCCGGGTGCGCCGCCGAGTGCGACCGCCCCGGGGGAAGCGCGGACGCATGCGGCGGACGCCCGGTCCCGGATCGGGGGGCGAGGTTCACCGGACCGCGCCGGAAAGGCATCATGAAGCCCGTGCCCCACGCGACATCGCTCCGTCGTGCGCCCGTGCAGCGGCGCAGTGCCGAACGCCTGACCAGGATCCTCGACGCCTGCGCCGACCTTCTCGACGAGGTCGGCTACGACGCCCTGAGCACCCGCGCCGTCGCCCAGCGGGCCGGCGTCCCCATCGGCTCCGTCTACCGCTTTTTCGGCAACAAACGCCAGATGGCCGACGCGCTGGCCCAGCGCAACCTCGAGCGGTACTCCGCCCGCGTCACCGAGCGCCTGGGGGAGACGGGTGACGGGGACTGGCGCGTGGCCATGGACGCCGTGCTCGACGAGTACCTGGAGATGAAGCGCACCGCGCCCGGCTTCTCCCTCGTCGACTTCGGCAATCAGATCCCGGTCGGCTCCCGCCACACCGAACCCAACCACCGCGTCGCCGACCGCCTCACCGAACTCCTCTCCGGCTACCTCGACCGCGAGCCCGACGAGGAACTGCGCCGGGTGTTCCTCATCGCCGTCGAGACCGCCGACACACTCGTGCACCTGGCGTTCCGGGTCGCGCCGGAAGGCGATCCGAAGATCATCGAGGAGATGCGGGAGATGCTCCGGGCGTATTTGTCCCGGGTGCTCGACTGACCCGATGCCGTCAGGGCCTCCCCTCCGTGCATACCGGTCGGTATGCTCGGGCGCGTTCGCGCGTCACCGCAGCCGCCGCCCCTGGAGGACCCGTGTCCCGCACCGCCCTGCGTATCTGTCCCTTGTGCGAGGCCACCTGCGGCCTGACCCTCACCATCGAGGGGACGCGCGTCACCCGTGCCCGAGGTGACCGCGACGACGTGTTCAGCGAGGGGTTCATCTGTCCCAAGGGCGCCTCCTTCGGGGCCGTCGACTCCGACCCCGACCGGCTGCGCACCCCGCTGGTGCGCAGGGACGGCGAGCTGCGCGAGGCCACCTGGGAGGAGGCCTTCGACGCTGTCGCCGCCGGTATACGTCCGCTCGTCGAGCGCCACGGCCCGAACTCCGTCGGCGTCGTCCTCGGCAACCCCAACGTGCACACCATGGCCGGCGCCCTCTACCCGACGGTGCTGCTGGCCGGACTGGGCACCCGCAGCGTCTTCACCGCCTCCACGGTCGACCAGATGCCCAAGCACGTCTCCAGCGGACTGCTCTTCGGCGACGCGAACGCCATCCCCGTGCCCGACCTGGACCACACCGACCATCTGCTGCTGATCGGCGCCAACCCGCTGGAGTCCAACGGCAGTCTGTGCACCGCCCCCGACTTCCCGGGCAAGCTCAAGGCGCTCAAGGCTCGTGGCGGCACCCTCGTCGTCATCGACCCGCGGCGCACCCGGACCGCCAAGCTCGCCGACCGGCACATCGCCGTGCGGCCCGGCACCGACGCGCTGCTGCTGGCGGCGATGGCGCAGGTGCTCTACGCCGAGGGCCTCGTCGAGCCGACCCCGCACGTCCAAGGTGTCGAGGAACTGGCCGACGCCCTGCGGGAGTTCACCCCCGAGGCAGTCGCCCCGGCCTGTGACGTCGACGCCGGCCTCATCCGCACCCTCGCCCGCGAACTCGCCGCCGCCCCCACCGCCGCCGTATACGGCCGCATCGGCAGCTGCACCGTCCCGCACGGCACCCTGGCAAGCTGGCTCGTCGACGTCCTGAACGTCCTCACCGGCAACCTCGACCGGCCGGGCGGCGCGCTCTTCCCGCAGGCCGCCACCGACAGGACCCCGCGCCCCGCGGGACCGGGCCGCGGCTTCGCCCTCGGGCGCTGGCTCTCCCGGGTGAGCCGGCACCCCGAAGCGAAGGGCGAGCTGCCCCTGTCGGCCCTCGCCGAGGAGATCGACACCGCCACCGAGGAAGGCGAGCCGGTCCGCGCGATCATCGCCGTCGCCGCCAACCCCGTCCTGTCCGCGCCCGACGGCGACCGGCTCGACAAGGCGCTCGACTCGCTCGACTTCATGGTCAGCGTCGACCCGTACCTCAACGAGACCTCACGCCACGCCCACGTCGTGCTGCCCCCGCCCCCGCCCTCCCAGAGCCCGCACCACGACTTCGCCTTCAACACCCTCGCCGTACGCAACCAGGTCCGCTACACCCGCCCCGCGGTCCCGCTGGAACCCGGCCGCATGGCGGAGACGGAGATCCTGGCCCGGCTGATCCTCGCCGTCACGGGCATGCACGGAGCCGATCCCGCCGCCGTCGACCACATGGTCATCGACCAGACCCTCGGCAAGGCGGTCGAGGAATCCCACTCGCCCGTATGCGGCCGCGACCCCCGCGAGCTCGCCGCACAGCTCACCGGCGACACCGGCCCCGAACGACGGCTGGACATGATGCTCCGCCTCGGCCCCTACGGCGACGGCTTCGGCGCACGACCGGACGGGCTCACCCTGGAGAAGCTGCTCGCGCATCCGCACGGCCTCGACCTCGGCCCGCTGCGGTCCCGGCTCCCGCAGCCGCTGAAGACCCGCAGCGGCCTGGTGGAGCTGCTGCCGGGGCCGATCGCGGGGGACCTGCCCCGCCTGCGCGCGGCCCTGGCCGAACGCCCCGAGGGGCTCGTCCTGGTCGGCCGCCGTCATCTGCGCTCCAACAACAGCTGGATGCACAACGTGCCCGCCCTCACCGGCGGCTCCAACCGCTGCACCCTGCACATCCACCCCGAGGACGCCGAACGGCTGGGCGTGACGGACGGGGCGCCGGTACGGGTGAAGGGCGCCGGGGGAGAGGTGACCGCACCGGCCGAGGTCACGGACGCCGTCCGCAGGGGTGTGGTGAGCTTGCCGCACGGCTGGGGCCACGACCGGCCCGGGACCCGCCTCAACCACGCCTCGACCGACCCCGGCGTCAACGTCAACCAGCTTCTCGACGGCCGTCTGCTCGACCCTCTGTCGGGCAACGCGGTCCTCAACGGAGTGCCCGTCGAATGCGCCCCGGAGGCCGAAAATCTCATGCCCCTGACCTGAGCAAAGCTGTGACCAGCAGTTCTGCGCTTATTGCTCGCACGTCAACGTCTTGTTAACGCTGCTTGACGGCACCTAACGTCTCGGACACCGCCGGCCCTGGTGGAATGTTCAAGGGCGAACGTTAGGTACCCACTCATGCTGACCATCCTCGGCTTCGCCATGATCGCGACCTTCCTGGTCCTGATCATGATGAAGAAGATGTCGCCGATCGCGGCGCTCGTGCTGATTCCCGCTCTCTTCTGCGTGTTCGTCGGCAAGGGCGCCAAGCTCGGCGACTACGTCCTCGACGGCGTGACCGACCTCGCCCCCACCGCGGCGATGCTCATGTTCGCGATCGTCTACTTCGGTGTGATGATCGATGTCGGTCTCTTCGACCCGATCGTCCGCGGGATCCTCAAATTCTGTAAAGCGGACCCGATGCGGATCGTCGTGGGCACCGCCCTGCTCGCGGCGATCGTCTCGCTGGACGGCGACGGCTCCACCACCTTCATGATCACCGTCTCGGCGATGTACCCGCTGTACAAGCGCCTGAAGATGAGCCTGGTCGTGATGACCGGTGTCGCCGCGATGGCCAACGGTGTGATGAACACCCTCCCCTGGGGCGGCCCGACCGCCCGCGCCGCGACCGCGCTCAAGCTCGACGCCAGCGAGATCTTCGTCCCGATGATCCCGGCGCTCCTGGTGGGTCTGCTCTTCGTCTTCGGCCTCTCCTACGTGCTCGGTGTGCGTGAGCGCCGGCGGCTGGGCATGCTGACGCTGGACGAGGTGCTGGAGGAGGAGAAGGAGAGCGAGACGGTCCTCGTCGGCTCCGGCGGCTCCGGTGACGCCGGCGACGGCAAGGTCTCCATGCGCAAGGGCGGCGGCACGGGTGCCGGCACCGACGCGGGCGCGGGCTCCGGCAGTGGCACCGACGCCGAGGACGACACCGAGGACGACCGCTTCCAGGGTCTCGACCCGAACCGGGCCACCCTGCGCCCCAAGCTCTACTGGTTCAACGCGCTGCTCACGGTCGTCCTGCTCACCGCCATGATCATGGAGTGGCTGCCGATCCCGGTGCTGTTCGTGCTCGGTGCCGCGCTGGTCCTGACCGTGAACTTCCCGCACATCCCCGACCAGAAGGCCCGCCTGGCCGCCCATGCCGAGAACGTCCTGAACGTCTCCGGCATGGTCTTCGCCGCCGCGGTCTTCACCGGCGTCCTCCAGGGCACCGGCATGGTCGACAACATGGCCAAGTGGATGGTGGACGTCATCCCCGAGGGCATGGGCCCGCACATGGCCATCGTCACCGGTGTGCTGAGCCTGCCGCTGACGTACTTCATGTCGAACGACGGCTTCTACTTCGGTGTCCTGCCCGTCCTCGCCGAGGCCGGTGCCGCGCACGGTGTCTCCCCGGTGGAGATGGCCCGCGCCTCGCTGGTCGGCCAGCCGCTGCACATGTCGAGCCCGCTCGTCCCGGCCGTCTACGTCCTGGTCGGCATGGCCAAGGTGGAGTTCGGCGACCACACCAAGTTCGTCGTGAAGTGGGCCGCCCTCACCTGCTTGGTCATCCTCGGGGCGGGCATCCTGTTCGGCATCATCTGACGTCGCTCGATTGACCTCGCTCGATTGATGTTGCTGGATTGATGTTGCTGGATTGATGTTGTTCGATCCCCGTTGGAGGACATCGTGAGGCCCGGTGGGAACCGCGGCTGGCTGCTCCGCCTCGTCATCGCCTTCAGCTTCGCGCAGGCGGCGGTGTCGATGGCCCGGCCCGCCGTCTCCTACCGGGCCCTCGCGCTGGGCGCGGACGAACGCGCGGTCGGCGTGATCGCCGGTGTCTACGCGCTGCTTCCGCTGTTCGCCGCCGTCCCCCTGGGCCGCCGTACCGACCACGGCCGCTGCGCGCCCCTGCTGCCGTTCGGCGTGGTCCTCATCTCCGGCGGCTGCGCCCTCAGCGGCGTCGCCGGCTCCCTGGGGACGATGGCCCTGTGGAGCGGGGTGATGGGCCTCGGCCACCTCTGCTTCGTCATCGGCTCCCAGTCCCTCGTCGCCCGCCAGTCGGCGCCGCACGACCAGGACCGCAACTTCGGGCACTTCACCATCGGCGCCGCGCTCGGCCAGTTGGTCGGCCCCATCGCGGCGGGCGCGCTGATCGGCGGCGAGGACATGGCGGGCACCAGCGCGCTCGCCCTGATCGCGGCGGGCGGGGTCGCCGCTGTCTCGTTCACCTCCCTGTGGCGCATCGAGCACCGCCGTACGGCGGCCACGTCACGCGCGGACAAGGGCGACCGGGTCCCGGTCCGGAGCATCCTGCGCACCCGGGGCGTGCCCGCAGGCATCCTCATCAGCCTCGCCGTGCTGTCCGCGACCGACATCCTCACCGCATACCTCCCGGTGGTCGGCGAGCACCGGGGCATCGCCCCGTCCGTGATCGGCGTCCTGCTCAGCCTGCGCGCGGCGGCCACCATCGCCTGCCGCCTGGTGCTCACGCCCCTGCTGCGGCTGCTCGGCCGGACCATGCTGCTCACCGTGACGTGCCTGCTGGCGGCCCTGCTGTGCGCGGGCATCGCCCTGCCGGTGCCGGTGTGGGCGCTCGGTCTGCTGCTCGCACTGCTCGGCTTCTGCCTGGGCGTCGGGCAGCCGCTGTCCATGACGACGGTCGTCCAGGCCGCACCCGACGAGGCCCGCTCAACGGCCCTCGCCCTGCGTCTGACCGGCAACCGGCTCGGCCAGGTCGCCGCGCCCGCCGCGGCCGGGCTGATCGCCGGGGTCGCGGGGGTGGCGGCGCCGTTCGTGATGCTGGGGGTGCTGTTGCTGGTGTCGTCGGGGGTCGCGGTGCGGTCGCCGCGGGAGCCGGAGCCGGAGCCGGAGCCGGAGCCGGACGAGGCGGGCGGAGCGGACTCCGAACCCAGCCGGAACGGGATGCCGTTGGGCCGGAAGAGCGACATCTGACGCGTCGTGGGCGGTGCTCCGGCGTTTCCGGGTGACATGTGGCAGATAGTCAGGTGACGAGGTGTTTGTATGAAAATCATCTGACTTGGAGGCATGTTCATGCCCGTCGTACCCCTCGCACGCCGTGCCGGCACCCGCACCGCCGTTCTCGCTGCTCTCACCGTCGCCGGGACCACCCTGAGCGGGGTGCCCGCTGTCGCCGCTCCGGGGGACAACGGGGACGTCAAGATCCACGCCACCGAGACGGCCGCCGGTGATCGCCGCAACGATCCGAAGGTCTGCGACTTCTACCTCGCCGCGTTCGACTTCGAGGCGGGCGAGACGGTCAACTGGACCATCCAGGCCCTGCCCGAGGTGCCGGCCAAGAGCGGCTCCGTCACCCTCGACGCGGCCGGTGCGGGCCGCAGTCCGCTCATCGACCTGCCCAACGGCCAGTACAAGCTGACGTGGCTCACCGACCGGGCCCACGGCGCGGGCAAGTTCAAGGTGTTCCAGGTCTCCTGCCCGGACTCCAAGGCCACCATCACCCCGAACGGCGGCGCGCCGGCGGGTGGTGGCGGCATCGCCCGTGCCGAGGCCTTCACACCGGTCGCCGGCGCCGCCGCCGTCGGCCTGGCCGCCGTCGCCGGAGCGGTCTGGTTCCGCCTCCGCCGCCGCCCCCATGGCGCGGCGTAGGACAC
>NZ_JBHUQX010000248.1:0-14079 GCF_042674225.1 Streptomyces sp. NPDC056948 | reverse complement strand
CCGTGGAAGTACCGGTCGGCACTTCCACGGCGGGCAGTCCGCCCTCGACACGCGGCCAGCCGTCGGCGGTCCAGATCACGGGCGCCAGTGCCGTCTCCCGGCCCAGGACGCACGGTCCGCGCCGACCGAGGGGCCGGGCCACGAGGTAGGCCAGGTACCAGTTGCCGTCCCCGGTCTCCACCAGGCTGCCGTGCCCGGCCTTCTGCAGCGGCAGATCGGGGTGGTCGCGGGCGGTGAGCAGCGGGCCGTCGGGGTCACGTGCGTAGGGGCCCGTCAGGGTGCGCGAGCGGGAGACGGTGACCTGGTGGTCGTAGCCCGTGCCGCCGTCCGCGGTCAGCAGGTAGTACCAGTCGCCACGGCGGTAGAGGTTCGGGCCCTCGATCCAGCCGGCCTGCGGCGGCAGCTCGATCCGCACGGGGTCGCCGGTCAGGCGGCGCTCGGCACGGTCGTAGGGCCGGGCCTCCAGACCCGCCGAACCGCCGTGGCCGGGACGCCAGTCGTGGACCAGGTTCAGCAGTCGGCTGTCGGCGCCGTCGTGGAAGAGGGAGGCATCGAAGCCCCGGGCGTGCAGCGGCACCGGATCCGACCAGGGACCCTCGATGGAGGGGGCGGTGATCAGGTGGTTGGGGCAGTCGGTGAAGCCGCCGACGTACGTGGAGACGTTGCTGTAGACGAGGTGGAACAGACCGTCCGCGTGGGTGAGGCTCGGCGCCCACACACCGCCGGAGTCCGGGCACCCGGTCAGATCGAGCAGGCGGGTGTCGTCGAGGGCGCCGCCGAGGGGGCGCCAGTGCACCAGGTCCGTGGAGTGGTGCAGGCGCACGCCCGGGTACCACTCGAACGTCGACGTGGCCAGGTAGAAGTCCGGCCCAACACGGAGGATCGACGGGTCCGGGTGGGACCCGGGCAGCACCGGATTGCGGATGACGCCTGCCGGCCAGTTTCGCATGCGATGTCCCCTCGTGACGCCCGCTCCGGCGTGCGCCGGGTGATCACCGCAGGACCGTAATGTCGAATACGTTTGCGAGCAATGCCGGCCTGAAAGGTTTTCCGGGCCTCCGACCGTGCCGTTTACCCACTCGCCGGACCCACCGCCTCACCGGGCCCACCAACTCCGTTATCACGCACCTCTCTTGACACCTCATCAGCTCCCTCTTACGTTGCGAAAACCTTTTAGGTCGTTTCCGTGCTCTGCAGGTCCGGACAGGGAGCTCCGATGAGAAGACCGCAGATCCTCCTGGCCGCACTGGTACTCGCCGTCTGCTGCGTCGTCCCCACCACCCCGGCCGCGGCGGCGCAGACCATAGGGTTCCCCAGCTTCGGCGGCCCCGCGATCCCCGCCCCGCCCGTCGCCCACACACCGGGCGACATGATGCGGGCGATCTACGACGCGGAGAGTTCGGGGACCGACTTCTGGATGGACCGCCTGCTCGCCCGCTCGGGCAACGACCCGGCCGGACCCTGGCTGATGAGCCGTGGGCGCGCTCTGTTCATGAAGGAGCACGACCCGGCCCGGTTCGGCTTCGGCGGCAAGGTCGCCTACTGGGAGAACATCAACGGCAACAACGCCTACACCGTCGCGGTCACCCCGGGGACCTTCACCGAACAGGTCGCGCAGCGCCGGCAGACACCCAGCCACTGGAAGAGCGTGCACACCAGCGGCTCGGTCACGGTCGACCAGACGAAGTTCATCACGGACAACAACGTGGCCGTGACCAATCTGTCGATCAAGAACAACGGCTCGTCCTCCACCACGCTCCAGTTGCGGGCGACGTCGCCCTACGCCACCTCGGGCACCGGCAGCGAGCTGACCGGGCAGGTCAACGCCTACAACAACCTCACGACCCTCCGCCCCCGGCTGACCGGTGACGGGTTCGCCGTCTCCGGCGGCGGCCTCAACCGGTCCGTGACGGTCGCGGCCGGTGCCACGGTGACCGCCAAGGTCGTGATGGGTTTCGTCACCGACGAGATCCCAGAGTCCCGCACGGAGTACGACGCCTACGCGGGCTACTCGGCCGCCACCGCGTTCGCCACCCACGTCAGGGCCTACAACCGGTGGTGGGCGCAGAACGTGCCGTACATCGACGTGCCCGAGCCCGCGATCAAGAAGAACATCTACTACCGCTGGTGGCTGATGCGCTTCAACCACCTGGACGCCGACATCCCCGGGCAGACCTTCCAGTTCCCGACCTCGACCGAGGGCGTCCTCGGCTACAACAACGCCATCGCGCTCACCCAGCCGATGCACATCGACGACCTGAAGTACCTGCGCGACCCGTCCTACGCCTACGGGGACTGGCTGAGCGTCGGCCAGACCTCCAAGGGCGGCCGCTTTCTGGACAACCCGGGCGACCCGGAGAACTGGTCCAACAGCTATACCCAGTACATCGCCGAGGCGGCGTGGAAGAGCTACCAGATCCACGGCGGCCAGCCGGGCATCGCCGCGAGCCTCGCCCGCTACGCCGAGGGCGACGTCAAGGGCCAGCTCGCCCACTACGACCGCGACAACAACAAGCTCATCGAGTACGACTGGGGCGCCCTGACGGGCAACGACGCCGACGCCGTCTCCTTCCACTGGAAGCCCGGGAACATGGACCGCGCCGAGTCCGCCTACCAGTACAGCGGCGCCCTCGCCGCCGCACAGGCCTACGAGGCGACCGGCAACACGGCCAAGGCGACCGAGATGCGCACCCTCGCCAACCAGATCAAGGACGCCATCGTCAACGTCCTGTGGAACCCCAACCGGCAGTTGTTCGAGCACCGGCTGAAGTCGACCAACGAGTGGGTGCCCTGGAAGGAGATCAACAACTACTACCCGTTCTCGGTCGGCGCCGTCCCCGACACGGCGACGTACAAGCAGGCCCTGCGGCTGTTCGACGACCCGGCGCAGTATCCGGTCTTCCCCTTCTACACGGCCAACCAGGTCGACAAGAAGGCGGCGGCCGAGGCCGGGGAGCCGGGCTCCAACAACTTCTCCACCATCAACTCCACCGTCCAGTTCCGGCTCTACTCCTCGGTGCTGCGCAACTATCCCAACTCCTGGATGAACGCCACCGACTACAAGAAGCTCCTCTACTGGAACACCTGGGCGCAGTACGTCGGCGGCAACACCCAGTGGCCCGACGCGAACGAGTTCTGGGCCGACTGGAACGGCAGCTCCATCGACTACCGCTCCTGGATCCACCACAACATCCTGGGCAGCAGCAACTGGACCGTGATCGAGGACGTGGCCGGGCTGCGGCCGCGCAGCGACGCGAAGGTGGAGCTGTCCCCCATCGACATCGGCTGGTCCCACTTCACGGTCAACAACCTGCGCTACCGGGGCGCCGACCTGTCCGTCGTCTGGGACGACCCGGCCGACGGCGTGGTGCGCTATCCCGGCATCCCGGAGGGCTACTCGATCTACGTCAACGGCACCCGGGCCGCGACCGTGAGCTCCCTGGTGCCCTTCACCTGGGACCCGGCCACCGGCGAGGTCACCACGAAGGGCACGGTCACCCACCGCACGACCGTCCCCGGGCTCAAGGCCCCCAACCAGGTCGTGCAGGACAGTCCCCGCATGGTCGACATGCTCGCCAAGGCCGGTGTCGACCTGACCGGTGACCCGGCCAACCTCGCCTCCGGGGCGACCGCGTCCGCCTCCCACACCGGGTCGGGCAGCAGCGTCTCGGGCGCGGTCGACGGGCTCCCCACCAACGAGCCGTTCTGGGGCGCGGGCGGCTCCTCGAACAGCCAGGACTGGTACGAGCTGAACTTCGGCACCGCACGGACGCTCAACGAGGTGCGCCTCTACTTCAAGGACAGCCGTCCCGCCAGTACGACCTACCGGGCGCCGTCCTCGTACACGATCCAGTACCACAACGGCACCTCCTGGGTGGCCGCCGGCGGCCAGACCAAGAGCCCGGCCGCGCCCCGTGCCAACTACAACCTGGTGCGGTTCCCGGCGATCAGTGCCCAGCGCATCCGGGTCCTGGCGAGCAACGCCTCCGGGGCGAAGACGGGCCTCACCGAGATCAAGGTCCACAACCGGGGCGGCGCCCAGCCACCCGCCAACCTGGCGACATCGGCCACCGCGTCCGCCTCGTACACCTCCTCCTGGGAGAGCGTCACCGCGATCAACGACGGGGTCGACCCGCCCTCGTCCAACGACACCGTCAACACCCGCTGGGGCACCTGGCCGGAGAGCGGGCAGCAGTGGGCCGAGCTGACCTGGCCTTCGGCGAAGACGCTGAACAAGGCCGAGGTGTACTTCTTCGACGACGACCAGGGCATCGACATGCCCGCCTCGTGGAAGCTCCAGTACTGGAACGGCGGCGCCTACGCCGACGTGCCCGGCGCGAGCGGCTACCCGGTGGCGAAGAACCAGTACAACGCGGTCACGTTCACCGCGACGAACACCACACGGCTGCGTGTACAGCTCACCAGCAACGGCAGCGACTCCGTCGGCCTCCTCGAAGCGAAGGTGTACGGCCCGTGACTCGTTTCAGATGTCTGTCCGCGCTCATCGGCGTCCTCACCATGGTGGTCGCCTTCCTGGCCGCGCCGCAGCCGGCTGCCGCCGCCGTCGCGTTCACGTCGACGGGGGTGAACCAGAACGGCGGCAACTGCCTGGATCTGCCGGGCGGTTCGTCGACGAACGGGACGCAGTTGCGTGCCTTCTCGTGCGGGTCCGTAGCGAACCAGAACTTCCGCTTCGCACCGGTCTCCGGCTCGGGTGACACGTACACGATCACCACCCAGTCCGGCCAGTGCGTAGACGTCTCCGGCGCGTCCACCGCGGACAACGCCACGGTCATCCAGTGGCCCTGCCACGGCGGCACCAACCAGCAGTGGCGGCTGGTGCCGGTGAGCGGCGCCGACAAGGCCTTCAACCTGGTCTCCACGGCCTCGGGCAAGTGCGTGACGCCGAGCGGAGGTTCGTCGGCGTCGGGCACCGGCCTGGTGCAGCTCCCGTGCTCCGCCGCGAACGGCAGGGTGTGGCGCCTGTCCGGCTTCACCGGCGGCGGCACGAGCCCGAACACCTTCACCAACCCGATCGCCCAGCGCGGCCCCGACCCCTGGCTGACCTTCCACGACGGCTACTACTACCTGGCCACCACGACCTGGAACTCGACGGTCACCATGCGCAAGTCCCGCACGCTGGGAGGCCTTGCCACGGCCACCGAACAGGTGATCTTCAATCTGACCAGGCCCAACGGGGCGGGCACGATGTGGGCCCCGGAGTTCCATCTGCTCGACGGCCCGAACGGCAAGCGGTGGTACTTCTACTACACGGCCGGACGGGAGCCGTTCGACCTGGGCACCCAGCGGATCCATGTCCTGGAGAGCGCCGGCCAGGACCCGATGGGCCCCTACACCTTCAAGGCCGACCTGCTCGACCCGTCCCAGGACAACACCTGGGAACTGGACCCGGGCATCCTGCAACTGAACGGCAAGCTGTATCTGCTCGGCACCTTCTACAACGGCTCGCAGCCGATGTTCATCCGGCCGCTGTCCAACCCGTGGACCGCGAGCGGCACACGCCGGATCCTCTCCACCCCCACCTACGGCTGGGAGACGGTGGGCGGCGCGGTCAACGAGGGCGCCGAGGTCCTCCAGCGCAACGGGAAGACCTTCATCGTCTACTCCGCCAGCCACTGCTCCACACCCGACTACAAGCTGGGCATGCTCACGTACAACGGCGGCGACCCGCTCAGCTCCTCCTCCTGGGTCAAGTCACCGAACCCGGTCTTCCAGCGGTCCAACGCCAACGGCGTGTACGGCCCCGGCCACAACGGCTTCTTCAAGTCGCCGGACGGCACGGAGGACTGGATGGTGTACCACGCCAACAGTTCCGCGGGCGGCGGCTGCGACATGAACCGCTCCACCAGAGCACAGAAGTTCACCTGGAACGCCGACGGGACGCCGAACTTCGGCACTCCGGTGGGCCTGGGCGTCCCGCTGACCGCACCGTCGGGAGAGTAGCCCGGAAGCGCACGAGGGCCGCGAAACGCCGCGGTGGTCCTTCTCGGCCCTCGTCCGAACGGCGAGCATGCCATGTCATGGACATCTTGCTCGTCGTCAGCGCGTTCAACAGCCTGTCCCAGCGTGTGTACGCGGAACTGTCGGATGAGGGGCACCGGGTGGACGTCGTCCTCGCCTCGCACGGCGCCGACGCGGTCCGGGCCGCCGTACAGGAGGTGCGCCCGGAACTGGTCGTCGCCCCGATGCTGAAGTCGGCGCTGCCGGAGGACGTGTGGCAGCAGCACACCTGCCTGATCGTGCACCCCGGACCACCCGGCGACCGGGGGCCGTCCTCCCTGGACTGGGCGATCGCCCAGGAGGCGCCCGAGTGGGGCGTGACGGTGCTTCAGGCCGAGGCGGCGATGGACGCGGGCGACGTGTGGGCGGACGGGACCTTCTCCGTGCCGCCGGCCGGCAAGAGCAACGTGTACCGCAACGAGGTCGCCGACGCCGCGACAGCCGCGGTCCTCCAGGCCGTACGGCGGTACGCCGACGGCTCGTACAAACCGCGCCCGCAGAGCGAGCCCGGGATCCACGTGGTGTGGCGGGACTTCTTCCGCCAGGAGCAGCGGCGGATCGACTGGGAGCGGGACAGCACGCAGACGGTGCTGCGCAAGCTCCGCGGGGCCGACTCGCAGCCCGGCGTCCGGGACGAGATCTGCGGCCGGGAGGTGTTCCTGCACGGCGGGCACCCCGAGGACCGGCTGCGGGGTGAGCCCGGGGAGCTGCTCGCGACCCGGTCCGGCGCGGTCTGCCGGGCCACCCGGGACGGCGCGGTGTGGATCCCGGAGCTGCGCCCGCGCAAGAGCTCCGGCGACCCGGCGCCGTTCCGCCGCCCGGCGGCCTCGGTCCTCGCCACGTTCCCGGCCCCGCCCGGGTCCCACGGCATGCCGAGCTCGAACGACCGCCCGCACTGGCTGCCCGAGATCGCCGCCCCACTCGAGCTGCCCCCGGACCGCACCACCTGGTCCGACATCCGCTACCGGCAGCACGGCGGGACCGGCTTCGTGACCTTCTCGTTCCCCGGCGGGGCGATGAGCACCACCCACTGCCGCAGGCTGCTCGCCGCCTACCGTTACGCGCTCAGCCGCCCCACGTCGGTGCTGGTGCTCGGCGGCGCCCGCGACTTCTTCTCCAACGGCATCCATCTCAACGTCATCGAGGCGTCGAGCGACCCGGCGGGCGAGTCCTGGTCCAACCTCAACGCCATGAACGACCTGGTCGAGGCCGTGCTGCGCACCACCGACCGGCTGGTGGTCGCGGCGCTCGGCGGCAACGCGGCGGCCGGCGGCGTCATGCTCGCCCTGGCCGCGGACGAGGTCTGGTGCCGCACGGGCAGCGTCCTCAACCCGCACTACCGCAACATGGGCCTGCACGGCTCGGAGTACTGGACGTATTCGCTGCCGCGCCGCGTGGGAGCCGAGACGGCCGAGCGGCTGACGAGCGAGGCGTTGCCGGTGAGCGCCGCGACGGCTGCGCGGATCGGGCTGGTGGACCGTCTGGTGCCCGCCCAGGCACAGGAGTTCACGGCGGAGGTCGAGCGGCTGGCCGCCGCACTCGCCGACGACCCGGACCTCGCACGCCGGATCACCGCCAAGACCACGGCGCGTCACGCGGACGAGCTCCAGCGCCCGCTCGCCGAATACCGGCGCACCGAACTCGCCCGCATGCGCACCATCTTCTTCGACCGGAACGCCCCGTACCACGCGCTGCGGTCCGCCTTCGTGCGCAAGCTCCCGACCGGCTCCCCCAGGCCGCTGGACGGTGCGCGATGAGTGCGCGGCTGCTCGTCGCCGGTGTCGGCAACATCTTTCTCGCGGACGACGCCTTCGGGCCCGAGGTGATCCGCGCCCTGGAGCGGAACCCGCTGCCGCCCCAGGTGCGGGTGCGGGACTTCGGCATCCGCGGGATGGACCTGGCGTACGAACTGCTCGACGGCTACGACACGGCCGTCCTGGTCGACGCGGCGGTACGGGGGCACGAGCCGGGCACCCTGTCGCTGGTCGAGCCGGACCTGCCGGACGGTGCCTCGGCGGGCGCCCCGCCCGAGGCGCACGGCATGGACCCGGCGAAGGTCCTCGCCCTGGCCGCCCATCTGGGCGACGAGCCGCTGCCGCGTGTCCTCGTCCTCGCCTGCGAGCCCGAGCTGCGGGCACCCGCCGACGAGGACATCGCGCCGGGCATCAGCGCGACGGTGCGCGAGGCGGTCGGACGGGCCGTCGCGGCGCTGCACACCATGGCTCCGGTGCTGCTCTCCGACCCGGCGGCCACGCCCCCGTTGAGCCGCCCGGACGAATCCACCGCCCTGTCGTCGGCCGGGCTGCCGGGCACGGTGAGCGGCGGCGCGGAGGATCGGTAGCGGACTGATTTCCCTACCGATGTCCTTACCGACCGCGAGGAGCGGCCCCATGTGCGATTCCATGGACGAGGTCACCCAGGCCGTCCTGGCGAAGAACGACTCCCTGGCCGCGGGGCTGCGCGAGGAGCTGGCCCGGCGGGGCGTGAGCGTGGTCAACCTGCTGTCCAGCCCGGGCAGCGGCAAGACGGAACTGCTCGGGCGGGTGCTGGCCAGGGCGGTGGAGCGGGGCCTTCCGGTGGCCGCGCTCACCGCCGACCTGGCCACCGAGAACGACGCCCACCGGCTCGCCCGCTCGGGAGCCCCGGTGAAGCAGTTGCTGACGGACGGGCTGTGCCATCTGGAGGCGCGGCAGTTGCGCGGCCATGTGGAGAGCTGGCTGCCCGGGGACACCTCGCTGCTGTTCGTCGAGAACGTCGGCAACCTCGTCTGCCCGGCCTCCTACGACCTCGGCGAGAGTCTGCGGATCGTGCTCATGGCGGTGACGGAGGGCGAGGACAAGCCGCTGAAGTACCCCACGGCCTTCGGGTCCGCCCATCTGGTGGTGCTCACCAAGATCGATCTGGCCGGGCCCGCCGGGTTCGACCAGGCCGCCTTCGCCGCCAATGTCCAGCGGGTCAACCCCGGGGTGGAGCTGCTGTTCTCCTGCGCCCGGACCGACGACGGTGTCGACACCCTCCTGGAGCGGGTACTCGCCGTACGGGACGGTGCTTCCGTGCACCGGCCTCCCCTGGCGCCCCGGCCGCACTCCCACTCCCACTCCCACGAGGGCACCGAAGCCGGCCTCGTCTCGTGACGGCGCCCGCCACTCAGGCGGTGCGCCGCCGTGTCACCGTGCGCGGCACGGTGCAGGGCGTGGGGTTCCGCCCCTTCGTGCACCGCCTGGCCACCGATCTCGCACTCGCGGGGTTCGTGAGCAACACGGCGAGCGGTGTCCTCATCGAGGTGGAGGGACCGCCGGAGGGCATCGCCGATTTCTGCGACCGGCTGGCCCAGGAGCCGCCGCCGTTGGCCACGGTCACCGGTGTCGGGTTCGAGGACCTGCCCGTCAGCGGCGCCGACGACACCTTCAGCATCCGTTCCACCGACCGCTCCCCCGGCCGCACCCTCCTCCCGCCCGACACGGCGACCTGTCCCGACTGTCTGCAGGAACTGGCCGATCCGGCCGACCGCCGCCACCGGCACCCGTTCGTCACGTGCACCCACTGCGGGCCCCGCTTCACCGTCGCCACGGGCATGCCGTACGACCGGGCGGTCACGACCATGGCCGGCTTCCCGATGTGTGCCGACTGCGCCCGGGAGTACGGCGATCCCGGCGACCGGCGCTTCCACGCCCAGCCCGTGGCCTGCCCCGGCTGCGGCCCCCGGCTGCGCCTGGTGCCCGCCGCGGGGAGCGATGTCCGCCCGGCCCGGGACGCCGACGCCCTGGCCGCGGCGCGGGCGCTGCTGGCGGCCGGGCGGATCGTCGCCGTCAAGGGACTCGGCGGCTACCACCTGGCGTGTGACGCCACCGACGCGCGGGCCGTCGAGACGCTGCGCACCCGCAAGGCGCGCGGCGGCAAGCCGTTCGCGGTGATGTGCGCGGACCTCGACGCCGTACGGCGGATCGCCGCCCCCTCCACGGCTGAACTGGCCGCCCTCACCAGCGCGCGGCGCCCCATCGTCCTGCTGCGGCGGCGAGCGGACATGGCAGGCCTCGCGCCCGGCGTCTGTCCCGGCAGCCCGCACCTCGGCGTCATGCTGCCCTACACGCCCGTGCACACCCTGCTGTTCGGCCTGCCGGGTGATCCGCCGGGCCCGCGCGTGCTGGTCATGACGAGCGGCAACCGCTCCGGCGAACCGATCGTCACGGACGACGACGAGGCCCTGACCCGGCTGGCCGGTCTGGCCGATGCCTGGCTCGCCCACGACCGGCCCATCTCCTCGCCCTGCGACGACTCGCTGCTGCGGGTACGCCCCGACGGCACCGAGCAGGTGCTGCGCCGGTCCCGGGGGTACGTGCCCCGCCCGCTGCGGCTGCCGATCCCGGTGCGGCCGACGCTCGCCGTGGGCGGGGACCTGAAGAACGCCCTGTGCCTCGGCGAGGGCGACCACGCCTGGTTCGGCCCGCACATCGGCGACATGGGCGATCTGACCACCCTGGAGGCGGCCCGGCGGGCCGAGGCGCACATGCGGTCGCTGACCGGTGTCACCCCCGAACTCGTCGCCGCCGACCGGCATCCGGGATACCAGTCCGCGCGGTGGGCCCGTCGGCGGGCCCACCGGCTCGCGCCCGTCTTCGTCCAGCACCACCACGCGCACATCGCCTCGGCGATGGCCCAGCACGGCCTCGACGGCACCGCACCCGTGATCGGCGTCGCCTTCGACGGCACCGGCTACGGCGACGACGGCACCGTCTGGGGCGGCGAGATCCTGCTCGCCGACTACACCGGCTACCGGCGCTTCGCCCACCTGGCCCCCGCCCCGCTGCCCGGCGGGGACGCGGGCGTGGCCAACCCGTGCCGGCTGGCCCTGGCCCGGCTGTGGGCGGCGGGTCTGGCGTGGGACGCGGAGCTGCCCTGTGTGACCGCCTGCGCGGCCGACGAACTGGCCGTGGTACAGCGGCAGTTGACACGCGGGGTGGCCTGTGTGGCGACCTCCAGCATGGGCCGGCTCTTCGACGCCGTGTCGTCCCTGGTGGGCGTGTGCCATCGCGCGGGGTACGAGGCCCAGGCCGCCCTGGAGCTGGAGGCCGCCGCCGCTTCTGCCTGGGGTGAGGGCACCTCGGCCTACGACTTCGGCTTCACCGCCGGTACGTACGACCCGGCGCCCGTGCTGAACGCGCTCGTCGCCGATCTGCGGCGCGGCACCCCGGCCCCTGTGCTCGCCGCCCGCTTCCACCGTGCGGTGGCGAGGGCCGTCGCGGAGATCTGCCGGCGTGCGCGTCAGGACACCGGCCTGGCCACCGTCGCCCTCAGCGGCGGGGTCTTCGCCAACGCGCTGCTGGAGGAGGAGTGCGCGCGGCTGCTGTCCGAAGACGGCTTCGCGGTGCTCCGCCACGGCGAAGTCCCGCCGAACGACGGCGGGTTGGCCCTCGGCCAGCTCGTGGTCGCGGCGCACCTACGACAGGAGGAGTGACCCATGTGTTTGGCAGTGCCCGGCAAGGTCGTCGCCATCGACGACAGCGCGGAACCACTCACCGGGCTGATCGACTTCGGCGGAGTGCAGAAGAAGGCGTGCCTGGAGTACGTGTCCGATGTGCGGGTCGGTGAGTACGTCATCGTGCACGTCGGCTTCGCGCTCCAGCGTCTGGACGAGGAGTCGGCCCTGGCCTCGCTGAAGCTCTTCGAGGAACTGGGGCTGCTGGAGGAGGAGTTCGGGGACGCCTGGGAGCAGGCGGCGAAGGAGGCGGGAACAGCGTGAAGTACATCGACGAGTTCAACGACCCCGATCTGGCCCGGCGGCTGCTGGACGAGATCCGCGCCACCGCCACCCGGCCGTGGGCCCTGATGGAGGTGTGCGGCGGACAGACCCACTCGATCATCCGGCACGGCATCGACCAACTGCTGCCCGAGCAGGTGGAGCTGATCCACGGACCCGGCTGCCCCGTCTGTGTCACGCCGCTGGAGGTCATCGACAAGGCGCTGGAGATCGCCTCGCGGCCCGGAGTGATCTTCTGCTCCTTCGGCGACATGCTCCGCGTGCCGGGCACCGACCGCGACCTGTTCCGGGTCAAGGGCGAGGGCGGCGACGTACGCGTGGTCTACTCGCCGCTCGACGCCCTGGAGCTGGCCCGCCGCCACCCGGACCGGGAGGTGGTGTTCTTCGCGATCGGCTTCGAGACCACGGCCCCGGCCAACGCGATGGCCGTGCACCAGGCGAGACGCCTCGGCCTGACCAACTTCAGCCTGCTGGTGTCCCATGTGCGGGTCCCCCCGGCCGTCGAGGCGATCATGACGGCGCCCGCCTGCCGGGTGCAGGGCTTTCTGGCCGCCGGGCATGTGTGCAGCGTGATGGGCATGGCGGAGTACCCGGAGCTGGCCGAGCGGTTCCGGGTGCCGATGGTGGTGACCGGCTTCGAGCCGCTGGACATCCTGGAGGGCATCCGCCTGGCGGTCCGGCAACTGGAGCGCGGTGAGCACCGGGTGGAGAACGCGTATCCGCGTGCCGTGCGCGAGGAGGGCAATCCGGCCGCGGTGCGCATGATCGAGGAGGTGTTCGAGGTCACCGACCGGAACTGGCGCGGTATCGGGCCGATCCCGCTGAGCGGCTGGCGGCTGACCGACGCCTTCCGCTCGTACGACGCCGAGCACCGCTTCGACGTCTCCGGGATCCGCACGGAGGAGCCCGCCGAGTGCCGCAGCGGCGAGGTGCTCCAGGGGCTGATCAAGCCGACCGAGTGCGAGGCGTTCGGCACCACCTGCACCCCGCGCAACCCGCTCGGCGCCACCATGGTCTCCAGCGAGGGCGCCTGCGCGGCCTACTACCTGTACCGCCGGATGAACGCCGCGACACCGCAGGCCGAACGGGCCGCGCGGGAGGAGATGAACCCCGTTGCCTGAACAACTCGCCGACACCGTCGACCCGGCGAACTGGACCTGCCCCGCTCCCCTGCGCGACCAGCCGGTCGTGGTGATGGGCCACGGCGGTGGAGGCGCGCTGTCGGCGGAGCTGATGGAGCAGGTCTTCGTCCCCGCCTACGGCAACGCCACCCTGGCCGGTCTCGCCGACTCCGCCGTCCTCGAACTGGGCGGCGCGCGGCTGGCGTTCTCCACCGACTCGTACGTGGTCAGGCCGCTGTTCTTCCCCGGTGGCAGCCTGGGCGACCTCGCGGTCAACGGCACCGTCAACGATCTCGCGATGAGCGGTGCCCGGCCGGCCTACCTCTCCGCCGCCTTCGTACTGGAGGAGGGCGTGGAGCTGACCGTCGTCGGACGGATCGCGCGTGCCATGGGTGCGGCGGCCGAGGCCGCCGGGGTCACGATCGCCACCGGTGACACCAAGGTCGTCGAGTCCGGGCACGGCGACGGGGTGTATGTCACGACCGCCGGGGTGGGGCTCGTGCCCGAGGGCGTGGACATCCGGCCTCAGCGCGCGCGCCCGGGTGACGCCGTGATCGTCAGCGGGCCGATCGGTCTGCACGGGGTGGCGATCATGAGTGTGCGGGAGGGGCTGGAGTTCGGGGTCGAGGTCGCCAGCGACACCGCGCCGCTGGCGGATCTGGTGGCGGCGATGCTGGCCGTCACCCCGGACATCCATGTACTGCGCGACCCCACCCGGGGTGGCCTGGCGGCGTCCCTCAACGAGATCGCCCGCGCTTCCGGGACCGGGGTCCGGCTTCAGGAGCGGGCCGTTCCGGTGCCGGACGCCGTGGTTAACGCCTGCGGCTTCCTCGGGCTCGATCCCCTGTACGTCGCCAACGAGGGCCGGCTGGTCGCCTTCGTGCCCCCGTCGGCGGCGGACGAGGTGCTCGCGGCGATGCGTGCCCATCCGCAGGGCACCGGGGCCACGCTGATCGGCGAGTGCGTCGCCGAGCACCCCGGGATGGTGGTGGTCGCCACCGGTCTGGGCGGCACGCGGGTGGTGGATCTGCCGCTCGGCGAGCAGTTGCCGCGCATCTGCTGACCGGGCATGCGAGTGGGCCCCGCCGAAGGGGCCGGCGGGGCCCACACACGCTATGCGGGGGCCGGGGTCGGCTCGATGCCCGGGATCTCCCGCACCCCGCCCCTGCGCAGATCGTT
>NZ_JBHUQX010000247.1:0-14132 GCF_042674225.1 Streptomyces sp. NPDC056948 | reverse complement strand
GCCTGGCACCGCACCTCGCCGCGTTGCCGAAGCGCCCACGTGGCTCCGCCACGAGGGCGCTCCGGCGCCTTGCGATGCACGGCACCAGACCACGCGCCCTGATCGGGCGCTCATAGTGAAAGGACCCCTCAGACGGTGGACGGTGACGTCCCTGGCGGTGCTACTGACCACCGCCGGTGTCACCGCGGGGGCCTCGCCGACGGACACCCGCGCGGATGCCTCGGCGACCATCGACGGGTCCACCCGGCACCAGCCCATCGACGGCTTCGGTATCTCCGAGCACTTCGGCCGGGCCGAGATCATGCGGGGCTCGCAGGGCCTGCCCGCCCAGCGCCAGCGAGAGATCCTCGACCTGCTGTTCAGCCGGAGCACCGGCGTCGGGCTGAGCATCCTGCGCCTGGGCATCGACTCGGGCATCCAGCCGGCCGACCCCGGCGGGCCGAACGCGACCCCCAAGTACGTGTGGGACCGCAACGACAAGGGCCAGGTCTGGCTCGCCCAGCAGGCCAAGGCGTACGGCGTGAACCGCTTCTACGCCGATGCCTGGACAGCCCCCGGGTACATGAAGACCAACGGCACCGACGCGAACGGCGGCACCCTGTGCGGCCTGGCGGGTGCGAGCTGCGCGAGCGGCGACTGGCGCAAGGCGTACGCGAACTACCTGGTCCAGTACGCCAAGTTCTACGCCCAGGAAGGCATCCGGATCAACGACCTCGGGTTCACCAACGAGCCCGACTGGACGGCCACCTACGACTCCATGCGGCTCACGCCCGCCCAGGCGGTCGAGTTCACCAAGGTCTTCGGACCCGTGGCGCGAGCGGGCGGGTACCAGGTCGTCTGCTGCGACTCCTTCGGCTGGAACCAGCAGAAGAACTACACCAGCGCGATCGAGGCCGACGCGACGGCCCGCGGCTTCGTCGACACCCACGCCGGCCACACGTACGCCAGCAAGATCGACGGGCCGCTGCCGACCGGCAAGCGGACCTGGATGTCGGAGTGGTCGCCCGACGGCACCACCTGGAACGAGGCGTGGGACGACGGCAGCGGCTATGACGGTTTCACCGTCGCCTCCGCCGTGCACGACGCCCTGACCAAGGGCAACACCAGCGGCTACGTGTACTGGTACGGCGCCTCGACCGGCGCCACCCGTGGGCTGATCCAGATGGACGGCGCGAACTACCACGTCTCCAAGCGCCTGTGGGCCCTGGCGAACTACAGCCGCTTCATCCGCCCCGGGGCCACCCGCATCGGCGCCACCACGTCCGACGGCAACCTCAGGCTGTCGGCGTTCCGCAACACCGACGGATCCGTGACGGTCGTGGCGCTCAACGCGGCGTCCAGTGCCACCCCGGTGTCCTTCGGCCTCCAGAGCATCGGGTTCACCACCGGAACGGCGACCCCGTACCTGACCAACGGCTCCCAGGGCATGGCCCGGCAGTCGGCCGTGCCGGTCGCCGGGGGATCCCTGAAGGCCACGGTTCCGGCCCGCTCGCTCGTCACCTACACCCTCACGCGATAGGAGAGACCATGCGCCTGACAAGGCACCTGGGAGTCCTGATCGGAGGCCTGGTCCTGTTGCTGGGTGCCCTGGTGGCGCCGTCCGCCGCGTCCTCGGAACAGCGGGCGGCGGCCCTGCCCGGCAGCTTCAAGTGGAGTTCCAGCAACGTGCTGATCTCCCCGAAGTCGGACGCGAGTCACCAGCTCAGCGCCATCAAGGACCCGTCGGTCGTGTACCACAACGGCCGCTGGCACGTGTTCGCCAGCACCGCCAGCACCAGCGGCGCCTACAACATGGTGTACCTGAACTTCGCAAGCTGGCAGGAGGCCGCCTCCGCGCAGCACCACTACCTGGACCAGACGGCGATCGGCGCCGGGTACAAGGCGGCCCCGCAGGTGTTCTGGTTCGCGCCCCAGAAGCTCTGGTACCTCGTCTACCAGACCGGCGACAACGCGGCGTACTCGACCACGGCGGACATCAGCAACCCCAAGTCGTGGACCGCGCCGAAGAAGTTCTACGCGAACGGCATGCCGCAGATCATCAGGGACAACATCGGCAGCGGCTACTGGGTCGACTTCTGGGTCGTCTGCGACAGCGCCAAGTGCTACCTGTTCTCCTCCGACGACAACGGCCATCTGTACCGGTCGGAGACCTCACTGGCCAGCTACCCGAACGGCTTCACCAACACCGTCATCGCGTTGCAGGACTCCAACAAGTACCGCCTCTGGGAGGCCGCCAACGTCTACAAGGTCAAGGACTCGAACACCTATCTGCTGCTCAACGAGGCGATCGGCGGCAACGGCAAGCGGTACTTCCGGTCCTGGACGTCGAACAGCATCGCCGGCACCTGGACCCCGCTGGCCGACACCGAGTCCAACCCGTTCGCGCGCTCGAACAACGTCACCTTCAGCGGCACCCCCTGGAGCCAGGACATCAGCCACGGCGAGATGGTCCGTCACACCAACGACCAGACGCTCACGGTCAATCCGTGCCGGCTCCAGTACCTCTACCAGGGCCTGAACCCCTCGGCGAGCGGCCCCTACAACACGCTCCCGTGGCGGCTGGGACTGCTGACGCAGACCAACTCGACCTGCTGACAGCGCCGCTGAAATTTCTTTCCAACATTTTCAGGACTCTTGCTGTAAGCGTTTCGGCGGCGATACGGTCGCGCGGGGTCGGACCCGTGAGAGCCGCAATCGCAAGGAGTCCACGTCAGTGATACCGAGATGGCGTGCGCCCTCAAGGCGCCGAACCGCCCGTGCCGGACGAGTCGCCGCGGTCACCGCTACCGCGCTGGCCGCAGCACTCGTCCAGCCTCTCGCCGCCGGAGCGGCCACCCCACCGGCGCCCCCGTCCGACGCGAAGCTCGCCGCCGAGCCCGCCCGCCACGACGCCACCCGTGAGCAGTTCTACTTCGTCCTCCCGGACCGCTTCGCCAACGGCGACCCGCGCAACGACAAGGGCGGCCTGACCGGCTCCCGTCTGTCCACCGGCTACGACCCCACCGACAAGGGCTTCTACCAGGGCGGCGACCTCAAGGGCCTGACCAAGAGACTCGACTACATCAAGGGCCTCGGCACCACCGCCCTCTGGATGGCCCCGATCTTCAAGAACCAGCCGGTGCAGGGCACCGGGGCGAACGCATCCGCCGGCTACCACGGTTACTGGATCACCGACTTCACCCAGGTCGACCCGCACTTCGGCACCAACAAAGACCTCGAGACCCTCATCGACAAGGCCCACGCCAAGGGCATGAAGGTCTTCTTCGACGTCATCACCAACCACACGGCCGATGTCGTCGACTACGAGGAGAAGTCGTACGACTACCTCTCCAAGGGCGCCTTCCCGTACCTGACGAAGGACGGCAAGCCCTTCGACGACGCGGACTACGCGGACGGCACGAAGAAGTTCCCGCCGGTCGGCACCGGCTCCTTCCCGCGCACGCCGGCCGTCCCGGCAGCCAAGAAGAACGTCAAGGTCCCGTCGTGGCTCAACGACCCGACGATGTACCACAACCGCGGCGACTCCACCTTCGCCGGTGAGAGCTCCGGGCACGGCGACTTCGGCGGCCTCGACGACCTGTGGACCGAGCGGCCCGAGGTCGTCGAGGGCATGGAGAGGATCTACCAGCGCTGGGTGCGGGACTTCGACGTCGACGGCTTCCGGATCGACACCGTGAAGCACGTCGACATGGAGTTCTGGACGCAGTGGGCCACCGCCCTCGACGCCTACGCGGGGAGGCAGGGGCGCGACGACTTCTTCATGTTCGGCGAGGTGTACTCGGCCGACACCGCCGTCACCTCCCCGTACGTCACCCAAGGCCGCCTCGACGCCACTCTCGACTTCCCCTTCCAGGAGGCGGCCCGCCAGTACGCCTCGCAGGGCGGCAGCGCGCAGAAGCTCGCGGGCGTCTTCGGCGACGACTACACGTACACGACCGGCAAGGCGAACGCGTACGAGCAGGTCACCTTCCTCGGCAACCACGACATGGGCCGGATCGGGACCTTCCTGAAGCAGGACGACCCCAAGGCCACCGACGCCCAGATCCTCGCCAAGGACCGGCTCGCCAACGAGCTGATGTTCCTCAGCCGAGGCAACCCCGTCGTCTACTACGGCGACGAGCAGGGCTTCACGGGCGCGGGCGGCGACAAGGACGCCCGGCAGAGCATGTTCGCCTCGCGCACCGCCGACTACCTCGACGACGAGCGGATCGGCACCGACGGCACCCACGCCGAGGACGCCTACGACACGAGAGCGCCGCTCTACCGCCAGATCAGCGCTCTCGCGAAGCTCCGCAAGGCCAACCCGGCCCTCACCGACGGCGTCCAGCAGCAGCGGTACGCGGCCGACGGCCCGGGCGTCTACGCCTTCTCGCGCACGGACGCGAAGCGCGGTACGGAGTACGTCGTCGCCTTCAACAACGCCGCCGAGAAGAAGACCGCGACCTTCGCCACCGGCTCGGCCGGCATGGGCTTCAAGGGCATCCACGGCACCGACGCCTCCCTGAAGAGCGACGGCGACAAGAAGCTCACCGTCACCGTCCCGGCCGGCTCGGCGATCGTCCTCAAGGCGGCCGGCAAGCTCGCCAAGCCCGTCACGAAGCCGACGATCACCCTGAAGGCCCCGGCGGCGGGCGTCACCGGCACGGTGGAGCTGTCCGCCGACGTCGACGGCGGACAGCTGAACCGGGTCGTCTTCGCGGCCCAGACCGGCAACGGCACGTGGCAGACCCTCGGCTCCGCCGACCACGCCCCGTACAAGGTCACGCACACCGTCGCCGAGGACGTACCGCCCGGCACGGCCCTGCGCTACAAGGCGGTCGTGGTCGACTCGGCAGGCCGCACCGCGAGCGCCCTGGCCGCCTCCACCACCGGCACCCCGCCCACCGAGGAGCCGCCGAGCGCCTCCTCCCGCGACCACGCGATCGTCCACTACAAGCGCGCCGACGGGAACTACGCCGACTGGGGCCTGTACGCCTGGGGCGACCTCGCCGACGGCGAGGCCACGCCATGGCCCGGCAGCCACCCCTTCACCGGCCGTGACGCCTACGGCGCCTTCGCCTACGTCAAGCTCAAGCCCGGCGCCTCGAACGTCAACTTCCTGGTCATCGACAAGGACGGCGACAAGGACGTCTCCGCCGACCGCACGATCGACGTCACCAAGACCGGCGAGGTCTGGATCGAGCAGGGCAAGGAGACCGTCCGCACGGAGAAGCCGGCCGCCGACTACCCGGCCCCGGACAAGACCAAGGCGGTCCTGCACTACCACCGGGCCGACGGGAACTACGACGGCTGGGGCCTGCACGTCTGGACCGGCGCCGCGAACCCCACCGACTGGTCGAATCCCCTCAAGCCGGTCAAGACTGATACCTATGGTGCGGTCTTCGAGGTACCGCTCACCGACGGTGCCACCAGCCTCAGCTACATCCTCCACAAGGGCGACGAGAAGGACCTGCCCTCCGACCAGTCGCTCGACCTCAAGGCCAACGGCCACGAGGTGTGGCTGGTGAGCGGCCAGGAGAAGTACCTGCTCCCGCAGCCGGCCGGTGCCGCTGCCGCGCTCGACCTGACCACGTCCAAGGCGGTCTGGGTCGACCGGAACACCCTTGCCTGGAACGGCTCCGACGCGGCCGCCTCCACCCAGTTGCTCTACGCCCGCGACGGTTCGATCGAGGTGAAGGACGGCGCCCTCACCGGTGACGCCAAGTGGCTGCGCCTGGCGAAGACGGAGCTCACCGACGCCCAGAAGGCCAGGTTCCCGCACCTGAAGGCGTACGACGCCTGGACCGTCGACCCGCGCGACCGCGACCGGGTCCGCGAGGCCCTGCGCGGCCAGGTCGTCGCCACGCAGCACGCCGCGAACGGAGCCGTCCTCGCGGCGACCGGCGTCCAGATCGCCGGTGTCCTCGACGACCTGTACTCCGGTGCGACCAAGGCAGACCTGGGACCGACGTTCTCCCACGGCCGCCCCACGCTTTCCGTATGGGCACCGACCGCGCAAGGGGTGTCACTGGAGATCGGTGACGCCACCGTGCCGATGAAGCGCGACGCCACCACCGGCGTCTGGTCCGTGACCGGCCCGAAGTCCTGGAAGGGCAAGCCCTACCGGTACGTCGTGAAGGTCTGGGCCCCCAGCGTCCGCAAGGTCGTCACCAACAAGGTCACCGACCCCTACTCCCTCGCCCTCACCGCCGACTCCGAGCGCAGCCTCGTCGTCGACCTGGACGACAAGGCCCTCGCGCCGAGCGGCTGGGGCGCCCTGAAGAAGCCCGAGGCCGTACCGCTCCGGGACGCCCAGATCCAGGAGCTGCACATCCGGGACTTCTCCGTCGAGGACCGCACGGCGAAGCACCCCGGCAGCTACCTCGCCTTCACCGACAAGGACAGCGACGGCTCCAAGCATCTGCGCGAGCTGGCGAAGGCGGGCACCTCGTACGTCCACCTGCTGCCCGCCTTCGACATCGCCACCATCCCGGAGCGCAAGGCCGACCAGGCGAGCGTCGACTGCGACCTCGCCTCCTACCCGGCCGACTCCGACAAGCAGCAGGAGTGCGTCGGGAAGATCGCCGCGAAGGACGCCTACAACTGGGGCTACGACCCGTACCACTACACGGTCCCCGAGGGCTCCTACGCCACCGACCCGGACGGCACGGCCCGCACGGTCGAGTTCCGCAAGATGGTGAAGGCGCTGAACGACGACGGACTGCGGGTCGTCATGGACGTCGTCTACAACCACACCGCGGCCGGCGGCCAGGAGAGGACGAGCGTCCTCGACCGGATCGTGCCCGGCTACTACCAGCGGCTCCTCGCCGACGGCTCGGTCGCGAACAGCACCTGCTGCGCCAACACGGCCACCGAGAACGCCATGATGGGCAAGCTCGTCGTCGACTCGATCGTCACCTGGGCCAAGGAGTACAAGGTCGACGGCTTCCGCTTCGACCTCATGGGCCACCACCCGAAGGCCAACATCCTCGCCGTCCGCAAGGCCCTCGACGCGCTCACCCTGGAGACGGACGGCGTCGACGGCAAGAAGATCATCCTCTACGGCGAGGGCTGGAACTTCGGCGAGATCGCCGACGACGCCCGGTTCACGCAGGCCACGCAGCAGAACATGGCCGGCACCGGCATCGCCACCTTCTCCGACCGCGCTCGCGACGCCGTGCGCGGTGGCGGCCCGTTCGACGAGGACCCCGGCGTCCAGGGCTTCGCGTCCGGCCTGTACACCGACCCCAACTCCTCGCAGCACAACGGCACTCCGGCCGAACAGAAGGCCCGCCTGCTGCACTACCAGGACCTCATCAAGGTCGGCCTCTCCGGCAACCTCGCCGGCTACCGCTTCACCGACACCGACGGCAAGGAGGTCACCGGCGCCGACGTCGACTACAACGGCCAACCCGCCGGCTACGCGGACGCCCCGGGAGACGCCCTCGCCTACGCCGACGCGCACGACAACGAGTCCCTCTTCGACGCCCTCGCCTTCAAGCTGCCCGCGACGACAAGCGCGTCCGACCGGGCCCGGATGCAGGTCCTCGCCATGGCCACGGCCACCCTCTCGCAGGGCCCGGCCCTCTCCCAGGCGGGTACCGACCTGCTGCGCTCCAAGTCCCTGGACCGCAACTCCTACGACAGCGGCGACTGGTTCAACGCCGTCCACTGGAACTGCGAAGACGGCAACGGCTTCGGCCGCGGCCTGCCCATGGCCGCCGACAACGCCGACAAGTGGCCCTACGCCAAGCCCCTGCTGAGCAAGGTCAAGGTGGGCTGCGAGCAGATCGAGGGCGCCTCGGCCGCCTACCGCGACCTGCTGCGGATCCGTGCGACCGAGAAGGACTTCTCCCTCGGCACGGCCGAACAGGTGCGGTCCCGGCTCTCCTTCCCGCTGTCCGGCAAGGACGAGACACCCGGCGTGATCACCATGCGGCTCGGCGATCTCGTCGTCGTCTTCAACGCCACACCCGAGCGGCAGGAACAGCGGGTCACCGCGGTCGCCGGAACCGGCTACCGGCTGCACCCGGTGCAGGCGGCGGGGGCGGACCCTACCGTCAAGTCGTCCTCCTACGCGGCTGAATCGGGCACGTTCGCCGTTCCGGGGCGCACGGTCGCCGTCTTCACCCGGGCCGCCGCATAGCGCACTACGTTGGACGGTGCGGGCCGCGACCGACGGTCCGCCCCCTCCACGCAGGCCCCGAGGTGCTCCTCGAGATGGACGGCAACGGCACGCAGCACACCCCCGGCACCACCGTGCTGGTCGTGGACGACGTCGCGGCCAGCCGGTACGCCATGGGCGCGGTGCTGAGCCGGGTCGGCCACCAGGTCGTGCCCGTCGCCAGCGGCGGCGAGGCGCTCGTCGAACTCGACGTCCGGCTGCGCGACGGCACGCTGCCCGACGTGGCCCTCGTCGACGTGGGCCTGCCGGACATGAGCGGCTTCGAACTGTGCCGCAGGCTCCGGGCCCTGCCGCCCATGGCCGCCCTGCCCGTCGTGCACTTCTCGGCCGCCGCGACCGCGCCGGGCGACCGGTGCCGGGGGCTGGACGCGGGCGGCGACGCCTATCTGACCGTGCCCGCCGAACCGCTGGAGATCCAGGCCGTCGTCCGCGCCGCCGTACGCGGAGCGCGCCGCACCACGGGCGTCGAGACCGTCGTCCACCGGCTGACCCTGCTGTCCGAGGCCATCATCACGGTGCAGACGGCGCGCTGCCCCCGGGAACTCGCCACCGCGGCCGCCGACGGCACCGCACGTCTCACCGGCTCACCCGCCGTGGTGTTCGTGATCGCCCCGGACGGCGAGCCCTACCAGGGCACGGCCCGAAGCCGACCCGCAGCGACGGACAGCGGCGCGCACCAGGCGGCGGCACGGCTGGCCGCCCGGCTCGCGGAGGGCCGTACGGGCGTGCACAGCACCGTCGTCCCCGCGCCGCTGTGGCCGGCCGGGATCTTCCGGGCGGGCGTCGAGGAGGACGCCCTCCTGACCGTGGCGACGGCCCAGGACGGCCGTACGGCCGTGTGCCTGGCCACGCCCGTGCGGCGCGCGGCGATCACCGACCCCGCGGACGACGGGCTGCTCGCCCGCCTGGCCCAGGCCGCCGCGCTCGCCGCCGAACCGCTGCTGCTGTACCAGGTGGAGCGGCACGTCGCCCTCACCCTCCAGCACAGCTTCCTGCCCCGGCCGCACAAGCTGCCCCATCTGCCCGGCGTCGACATCGAGGTCCGCTATGTGCCCGCCTCCCGGCAGGCCGAGATCGGCGGCGACTTCTACGCCGCCCTGCGCACCGGCGACGGGGTGCTCACCGCGGTCGGGGACGTGGTCGGGCACTCGCTGGACGCCGCCACCGTCATGGTCGAGATACGGCACGCGCTGCGCGCCTACTGCGTGGACGAGAGCGACCCGGTCGTGCTGGCCGGGCGGCTCGACCGGATGCTCCAGCGGTACCACCCCGACATCACCGCCACCGTGTGCCTGGCCCTGGTCGACCCCGGCAGCGGCCGGGTGCGGATCGCCAACGCCGGTCACATCCCGCCGCTGATCCTGAGCGACGGGGGCGGCGCGCGGTACGTCGACGCGTGCGGTCCGCTGCTCGGACTGGGCCTGGAACGCCCCCCGCCGACCGAGCACCGCCTGACCCCCGCCGACCGCCTGCTCATGGTCACCGACGGTCTCATCGAAACCCGCGGCATCCCCCTGGAGACCTCCCTGGAACAACTCCGCACAGCCGCCGCCGACGCCCCCACCGGCCTGGACACCCTCTGCGACGTGCTCCTGGGCTGCTTCGGCCACGACAGAGAGGACGACATCGCCCTGCTGGCCCTCCGGTTAGGGTGACCCCGTTGGCCGCCCAGAAGGAGTACTGATGCCGCAGATCACCGTCGACTATTCCGCCGACCTCGCGGACGGCTTCGACCGGCCCGGATTCGCCAAGGCGCTGCACGAGGCGACCGTCGACATAGCGGCCGCCAAGCCGCCGGCGTGCAAGAGCCGGTTCCGCCCGACCGAGGACATCGTGGTCGGACCCGACACCGAGGGACATGCCCATGTGCACGTCCACATCGCCCTGCTCGCCGGCCGCACCGAGGACACCAAGGCCCGGCTCACCGAAGCCGCGCTGGAGCTGCTGCGCACGTATCTGAAGACCGCCGACGGGATCGTGCTGCACGCCTCCGCCGAGGTGCGCGACCTGGACGCCTCCTACCGGAAGTCCGAAGGCTGAGCGGGCTCAGGTGGCCAGCGTCAGCAGCCGGCCGGCCAGGTCGGCGAACGGGCCGTCGGCCGGCTCCTCCTTGAAGATACGACGCAGCAGGGCGCCCATCTCCTGGTCGTAGGCGGCGCTCACGGAGGCCAGCGCGGCGAAGTCGTGCACGAGCTGGCTCTCCAGCTCCGCCCGCGGGATGCGCCGGCCGTCCAGCCAGATCAGCGCCGTCGACTCGGCGAGCGAGATCCAGGAACGGACGACCAGTTCCAGACGCGCGGGCGGATCGGTCACGCCCAGGTGCGAAAGAATCTGGACATACGCGGCCTGCCGTACGGAGTCGACGAGCGCGTTGGTCGTCGAGGAGCCGACCGCGGGTCCGCCGCGCATGAGGGCGGAGAAACCCGGCCCGTGCTCGTCCACGAAGTCGAAGTAGCGGCCCATCACGCGCAGCAGCCGCGCCCCCAGCGGGCCCTCGTGCGGCTCCACGAACCGAGCCGCGAGATCGTCCGCCGCCCGCTGCAACGCGGCCTCGTACAGGCTGAGTTTGCCGGGAAAGTAGTGATAGACCAACGGCCGCGAAATGCCCGCGGCCGACGCTATCTCGTCGATGGAGACCTCGTCGGGCGAGCGGCGGCTGAACAGTTCGAGGGCGACGCCGATCAACTGCTGCCGCCGCTCGTCGACTCCCAATCTGCGGCGAACCCCGGTAGTCATACGAACACCTTACCGATCGATTCCAGCCTCGAACGGACCGGATCGATCGCGGACGTTCACCCGGGTTCACCGGGCGGGCACGAGAACGGCCCTGTCAGCGCAGCCCGCCGAGCGAACGCCCGTCCCGCAGCGTCCCCTTCAGCTCGGCCCGCGCCCCCTGTTCGCCCGGCACGGTCAGCAGACTGCCCCGCGCCGACCCGCTGATCCCGCCCGTCGCCCGGATCGACTCGGTCCGGCGGCTGCCCGCGGCCAGCAGATACCAGGTGCCCGCCTCCGACTTCCACAGCACCCCGGCCAGCACATGCGGATCACGCGCCCCGCACGCCGGGACGTTCTCGGCCTTCGCCGCCACCGCCCCGTACCTCCCGCCCGGCGTGTGGAACTGCGCCAGCACCCGCACCCCGCCGCCCCGCCAGGTCTCGGCCCGTGTGCACACCCACGCCGCCGACCCGCTCGCGTCCGGCAGCGGCTGCTCGTTGAACGCCCAGGCGTTGACACTCCGCACGCCCGCCGAGCGCACCGAGCCCAGCGAGCAGGCGTACGGCTGCCAGGTGCGCAGCGCCGCCGCGCCGGACGCCTCTCCCGGTGAGCCGGGCCGGCCGCTGGTGAGCCGGGCCGGGACCAGTTCGCCGAGATCGCTCAGCAGCCGGGTCCGCTTGCCGTCGGCCAGTTGCAGCACATTCCACGACGTGCACGGACCGGACCTGAGGGCCGGGCTGGCCAGCGGCGCGGTCACACCGTCGCTGAGGGCGAGGTCCATCGCCCCGGAGCCCGGCTTCAGCAGATCCCGCTCGCCCGCCTTCGACACCCAGGGGGCTGTCAGATAGCGGACGTTGCCGTCGGTCCGGCCCAGGACCACCGCGCTCGCCTCGGCCCGCCCGGCGCCGTCGACCCGGGCGAAGTCGAGGGCGGCACCCTGCGTGCCGTCCTCGGGCTCGGCGTACCGGGCGATGCGCAGACCGTCGTAGAGGATCACCACACGCGCGGCGTCGACCGTCCCCGCGTACAGGAGCTGGGGCGGTCCGGCCGGGCCGCCGGACAGGGTGCCGGGCGTTGCCGACACCTGGACCGCCTCGCCGGGGCGGGCCCAGACGGCCAGGGCGCGGCGCAGCAGGGCCGAGTCGTCGGTGAGGTCGCCGCGGGCCGGCCACACCGAGAAGTCGGTGCGCGCCGAGCTCTGCCACGCGGCCGGGGGGACCCGGGTCAGCTTCGCCGGGTCGAGGGCGGCCTGGGCGGCCGGGTTCCGCGCATACGGGGGTGCGGCGGCGCCGTCGGGACCCCAGCCCTCACCGGGCAGACCGAGCAGCGCCCCGCACACCAGCAGCGCCGCCCCTGCGGCCAGCGCGGCCTTCAGATGCTGGCGGCGCCGCATCAGGTCGGTGGGGCGGGCCTGGAGCGAGCAGGGGTCGAACTCGGGGGAGTCGAGCAGCCCGTACTGCGCGGGGACCCCGCCGGCCTCCAGCAGCGCGCCGTCCGCGTCGGCGACACCCGCCGACGTGAGCACCTCGCGTACCCCGTCGTCCGAAAGTCGCTCCAGGCCGCGCAGCGCGTAGGCGGCCCGGGCGGGTCCCGACAGGGTGGACAGCCGCTGGTCCAGGGCGAGTTCGTCGGCGCCGCCGGACCGCGGGAACAGCTTCAGACCCCACACCTGCGGCAGCAGCGGCGGGAGCTGGGACCGCTTGGGCCATGCCTTGCGCCGCAGCGGCAGCCCCGCCTCCAGCGCCGTACGCAGCACCTGGAGGCGGACCAGGGCGTAGCCCGGGTCGCCGTCACGGCCGGTCGACTGGGCCGGGATGACCGGTGCCGGTGTGCGGTTGCGGGGGAGTGCGCGCTGGGTGAGGGCGTGCGCGGTCACGACGCGCCTGCTGCGGCCCAGGCCCGGTGGCAGCACCAGATACGCGAGCCGCACGAGCCGTGGGTAGTGCTCGACGAGCGCGGCCTCGGCCTGCTCGACGTCGACGACCGGGCCGGCGGGGGAGGAGGGTGCGGGGCGCTGGGCGACATCCTGTGACTGCACGTTCAGCAGAACGAGCGAATGGTCGGATGGTCACCTGACCGCGGAGCGTCACTCCCGCGGCTGCTCCTGCTCCACGAGCAGCCGGGCGTAGTTCGCCATCGACCGCTGGTAGCGGGGCAGGTGCGGGGCCAGGGTGCCGAGCGCCAGCGACAACGCCTCGCGGTCCCGTCCCAGGCTGGACAGGCACAGGGCGAGGAAGGCGCGCACCGGGTCGTCCAGTTCGTCGGACGGGGCGAGGAGCTCGGGCGTCAGCAGCGCGACGCCCTCCTCCGCCCGGCCGATGTTCCGCAGCGAGCTGGCCAGCTGGATCTTCGTCTGGCGGGCCTTGTGGGGGCTGACGTCGGAGAGTCCGCGCCGCAGAGCCTCCTGGTACAGGGGCACCGCCAGGTCCGAGCGGCCCGTGGCGTCCCAGGCGCAGGCCTGCTCGAACGGCCCGAGCGGGCTGCCCTCCGGCAGCTCGGCGACGAGGGCGTCGACCTCGGCACGGAAGCGCTCCTCGTCCGCTTCGTCTTCGGCGTAGTCGTCGAAGCGGGCCCACAGAGCGGCTGTGCGATCTTCCCAGTCCTGGTTCACCGTGCCACCCTCGCACAGGCGTGCCTACGGAGGCAGCGGAATTGAGCGCTATGGGCTCCGCAGCCGTATCGAAGGCGAGAGCCCTTGCCGGGGCTCCGTGCGGCATGCGTCCGGACCGTGCCGTGACAAGGACCGGAGGAACAGATGAGGGTGACCCGACCGATGCTCGCGCTGAGCGGCGCGGTGGCGATACTGGCGCTGGCCGGCTGCGGATCCGGCGGCAAGGACGAGGCAGCCGTGCCGAAAGAGGTGACCGGCAGCCTGGAGCACATCGCCGCCGAGGCCAAGTGCAAGCCGAACATGCAGACCGACGCCGACACGATCCGCCAGGCCCTCTGCAAGAAGGGCAAGGAGAAATACGTCCTCGCGACCTTCTCCACCGACCGCGGCCAGCGCGAGTGGCTGAACGGCGCGAAGGACTACGGCGGCTACTACCTCGTCGGCCGCAAGTGGGTCGCCGTGGGCCAGCAGAAGACGGTCACGTCGCTGCAGGGCACCCTCGGCGGGACCATGGAGGAAGGGTCCGAGCACATGAATCCCGGCGGCAGCCACAACAAGGGCGGTCACGACGGTGGCAGCAGCCACCACGGCTGAACCTCGCGGGCCCGGACGGACGAGAAAGCCGGCGGTGGGAATTCCCAC
>NZ_JBHUQX010000246.1:0-14188 GCF_042674225.1 Streptomyces sp. NPDC056948 | reverse complement strand
GCTCCTGCCGGAGCGCCGGCGGCCGTACTAGAAGCCGCAGTACTCGACGCTGCCGCCGTCGCTCAGCAGGTCGTCGCGGACCCAGCCGTACTTACCGGTGTTGTCGTTGCGGAGGTACGTCCAGGTCTCACTGGTGTCGCCTATGCGCGTGTAACAGTGGTAGTCGAGGCGGTGGGTGTTGTAGGCCAGGCCGTTGCTGGCACAGCCGGTGCTGGATCCGCTTCTCTCGTTGGCACCGTTGGCCGTCCTGTCCCAGGCGCTGCCGTCCGTGTCGGAGGCGGTCCTGCCGCAGGACGCGGCCGCGCCGGCCGGGGTGGAGAGAGCCAGCGGGACGGCCATGGCCACCGCCGCCAGGGCGGGTACGACAGCCGCGATTCGACGCTTCACTTTTGAACCCCCATAAATGCGTTCTCCGTTGGCGCTGCTTCCCCAGGTAGTTGGATGACACCTGAGCCAAACAGCGACCACTGCATCAATCGGTGTGCAAGTGCGTCAGTAAGGTCACAGTCGAAAAGATATTGAAGAAAGCATTCCGCCCTCAACCGTCCAATTACTGCCCATGAGCGACCGAAAACACTGGAAGAGGAAATGCGCCATTCCACATTCCTTTCGGCCGGAAACAGACGGGGTGGCACGCGATGAGCTTCCGGCTCCGGGTACTCGGCCTGCTGATGCTGGTCGCGATGGCCGCCACCGCCGCCACCGCCTGGTTGACCCTGCGTCAGGCGAATCTCCAGGTCCGGGAGAGTGTCACCGCGGGACGGCAGGAGGTCTCCCGGATCACCGGCGATCTGCGCGCGTACGGGTTCGCGCACGGCACCTGGGAGGGCCTCTCGCCGACGGTGAGCCGCCTGGCCGAGGACACCGGCCAGCGCATCCGGGTCGCCACCGAGAACGACGTCCTGCTCGCCGATTCCGACGCGCTCGAGGGCCGTGCCCCCCGCCCGGTGAGCAACCAGCCGCCCGTGCTGGTCGACCCGCGTCCCCTCCTGCGCATCCCCGCGGGACAGCTGCCGCGGACCTCGATGAAGCTGACGGCGACCGCGATCGCCCAGTACCGCGCCGAAGCGGCGTACGCGGCCTGTCTGACCCGGGCGGGGGCCGAGGTGACGGCGTCGCCGGACGACACCGGCGTGCCGCGGAGCAGCACGGAGCGCCGGCCGGGACAGTGCGAGGAGCCGGAAGGTGAACCGGACCCGCGGACTGCGCAGGACCTCGAGGTGATCCGGACCTGCGAGTCGGAGCAGCAGTTCACCACCTGCCTGCAGCGGGTGTTCAACGAGCGCGTGGGCTCCGCCGCCCCGCCGCGCCTGGTGATCCGCCTCGGCGTCCGGGACGAGTCCCCGCCCGCCCTGGCCGCGGCGCCCACGATGGCCGTCGCAGGGGGCGTCGCCCTCGCCGCCGTGGTCGGCGCGCTGCTCCTGAGCCGGGCGGTGCTGCGCCCGGTCCGTGCCATGACCCTGGCCGCCGGGGGGCTGGGCGAGGGAGACCTGGGGCGGCGGGTCCCCGTCTCCGGCCGGGACGAGATCGCCCAACTCGGCCGAGCCTTCAACCGGATGGCGGAGTCCATACAGGCCGTCGAGGAACGCCAGCGCCGCCTCACCGGTGACATCGCCCACGAGCTGCGCACCCCGCTGGCCAATCTGCGCGGCTATCTGGAGGCCCTGCGGGACGGGGTCGTCGAGCCGACCCCCGAACTGCTCGACTCCCTCCACGAGGAGGCGCTGCTGCAGCAGCGGATCGTCGACGACCTACAGGATCTCGCGCTGGCCGAGGCCGGTGCGCTCACCTACCACCCGGTGCGCGTCGATCTGCGCGAGCTCCTCGAAGCCGCCGGTACGGCTCACCGTGCCCAGGCCGACGCGGCGGGAGTCGCTCTGCGGCTGGATGCGCCGCGCCCCGTGGACGTCATCGCCGACGCCGACCGACTGCGCCAGGTCGTCGGCAATCTGGTCGGCAACGCGCTGCGGGCCACGGCACCCGGTGGCACGGTGACCCTGGCTCTGGCCCAGGCCGAGGACGGCGAACTCGTGTTCCTTCAGGTGCGGGACACCGGAAAGGGAATACCCGCCGAGGATCTGCCGCATCTCTTCGACCGCTTCTGGCGGGCGGACGCGGCGCGGGGCCGCGCCACCGGGGGCAGTGGCCTGGGGCTGTCCATCGCCCGCCAGATCGTGACCGACCATCAGGGGACGATCGCCGTGGAGAGCACCGTCGGCGTCGGCACGCTCTTCACCGTCACGCTCGCCACGACCGGGCCGACGCCGGCCGACGCCGGATGATCGACCCCGGTCAGGACGACCCCGGTCAGGACCCCGCGGGCGCTCGGGTGGGCGCCGCGCCGTCCACCAGGCGGTATCCCCGGCCGTACACGGTCTCCAGATGGCGCGGCCGGGCGGGGTCGTCCCCCAGCTTCCGGCGCAGGTTGCGCACATGGGCGTCCACCGTGCGCTCGAGTACGTCGCTGTCGAAGCCGAAGGCGCGCTCGATGATCTGGGCCCGGGTGAACACCCGACCCGGCTCGCGGGCCAGAGCCTCCAGTATCGAGAACTCCTTGGAGGTCAGCGCCACGGGGCGGCCTGCCACCCGGACCTCGAAGCGGGCGGTGTCCAGTTCGACCGCGCCGACCCGCAGCACCTCGGTGCCGGCCGCGCCGCCTTTCCTGGAGCGCCGCAGCAGCGCCCTTACCCGCGCGGTGAGTTCGCGGGGACTGTACGGCTTGGTGAGGTAGTCATCGGCCCCCAGGTCGAGGCCGAGGAGCATGTCCTCCTCGGTGCTGCGCGCGGTCAGCAGCAGAATCGGCACCTCGCAGGCCTCGGCACGCAGAATGCGGCATACGTCGAGTCCGTCGACGAGCGGCAGCATCACATCGAGAACGATGAGATCCAGCCCCGTCGAACGCGCCCGCTCCAGCGCTGCCCGGCCGTCGGCCACGACCTGCACGGCGTTGCCTTCCCGTTCCAGATAGATCCGGATGAGACGAGACTGTTTTTCGTCATCTTCGGCGACCAGGATGCGCGCGCTCAACGATTCTCCTCGGCTGGGCCCTGCACGATTCCAGCACCGTTGATATCAACCCGCCTCCGGAATTCCCACCTCCGGAAATTCCCGGGCCGACCGCACTCGCCGCACGGCACCGCGAGCGGGACCTGTATGAAAGCCGACCAGCGTACCGGCCACGCATACACGGCCGCCCCGAGCCGCCACTCGCCTGCACCGCCGCAGCGGGAGTCCTACATCAGCGGGCGTCTGCCTCGGGCTCCGGGCGCGGGAGTTCGTCAAGGTCGAGGGTGAAGGTGCGGCCGTCGGCCAGAGGGATGGGGAGCTTGCCCGTGCCGTACTTGTGCGTGTGCGCCGCGATGTAACCGGTGGCGATCGGCTGGGTGTGCAGGACGACTTCCTTCGCGTACGGGTCGACGACCAGGTAGATCGGGATGCCGTAACGGCCGTACTTCGCGGTGCAGTCGTCATAGTCCTTGCGCGTGGGGGAGGTCGAGACGACCTCGGAGATCAGCAGGACGTCCTCGAAGCTGTAGCGCTTGCCCTCCTTGCGTGCGTCCTCCCTCAGGATCGCGAGGTCGGGCGATCTGCATCGACCTGATGGTGCTCGAGCGCTCTTCGCTCTGCGGAGTCATGATCACCTTTCCGTCGGCCCCGAAAAGGACCGTGTATCCCTTGGGGAACTCGGTGTGCACGACCGCGCCGCCGCCTGATTCACCGACCTGTCCCGGAACTCGAAGGCTGTGGCGGCCAGGGCCGCCGCCCTGCGAAGCCTGGTGCTGACCACAGCCATACACGCAGAGCCTCGTCGCTCACGGGTCACGCACCGCCGTGAAATCTCGGGCGCGTCCCGGTGTGTGACACGCAGGCTCGGCGAAGCAGTACCTGACGTACGTCGCCTCCGGGCCCTTCCAGTACGCGGGTCGCCGCGCGACCGCGAACAGGTGCGCGAACGTGGAGTCGGCTGCGTGACGGCGACCCCGGAGCTGGTCGAGTCCAGACGCGGAACCGGCCCGAGAGTGGCTTCGCGTCAGGCCGGGCGGATCGCGCCCTTGATCGCCGACTGCCCGGCGAAGAACACCGACTCCTCACGGATGAGCGCTCCGGGACCCGGGGCGTGGATCATCATGCCGTCGCCGCTCCAGATGCCGACGTGAGTGAGGTCGTCGTGGAAGAAGACCAGGTCTCCGGCCTGGGCGTCGGCGAGCGAGACCTGCGTTCCCGCTTGCCACTGGGCCTGGATGGTCCGGGGAAGCGTGACACCGGCGGCCTTCCACGCGGCCTGGGTGAGACCGGGGGCGTCGTACGATCCCGGGCCGACCGCGCCCCATACGCAGGGTCTGCCGATCTGTTCCCGGGCGAAGGCGATCACTCGCTCGGCCCGGGTGCGGTGGCCGCTGTCCGGCGACGGCCATGATCCGCCGTAGGCGCCGGGGGCGAACGTCGTGGAGGGAGCGGGGGTGAACCCAGCGGAGGAGGCGGGTGCGGTGGCCGGCTCGGTGGGTGCTGCCGGAGCGGGAGCCGGAGTTGGAGTTGGACTTGGCACGGCAGATGTCCAGAACTCCGGGAGGCCCGCGTCATAGGCCGTGGTGGTCAGGTCGGCCGGTGGAGCGGAGGCGTAGTGAGGAGCCGCGGTGGGGTCCGGGACGGTGGGCAGCGTCATGGTGAGCCGCAGGCCGGACAGGGGGCCGGACTCCGGGGCGGGCGCCGGTACGGGCGTCGGTACGGGCTCGTACAGCGGCCACGCCGCCGCGTCGCCGCCGAGGACCGGTAGGGCGTCACCAGGCCAGGCGCTCTCGTCCCATCGGGACTCGCCCGGCAGAGCCGGTGCGACACGCTGGGCGGGGATCTCCGGGAGGGACCCCGTGGTGAGTGACGGAGCCGTGGCGAGTGACTGAGCTGTTCCGCCCGTCAGCTCCCGCGCGACACCGGTGAGCGGCTTGGGCAGCTTGGGCGGCTCGGGTGCTTCGAGGGCGAGGGGTTCCGCGGGACGTTCCGCCGGGCGTACGGGTCGTACGGACTCGGGTGCGCGCTCGGGACGGACCGGCGACCGACTGTCCGGCAGCCTCGCCGGCACGGTCGGGCCCAACGCGGCACGGGCGGAGTCGAACCACTTGCGGGCGAAGGTTCCGGCCGCGGGCTCCGTGTCCTCCTGGGACCGGCCACGCGTGACCGCGCCGCGCTGGCGCGGGATCGAAGCGGCGCGGGTCGCGTTGTATCTGCCCGTGTCGCTCTCGGCCCGGTCGTAGAGCCTGTTGACCAACCGCTGGACCTCGTCAGGGCTCGGGCCCTCGCCCTCACTCGCCAACGGAGTCGGCCCTGTTCGCGAAGTCGCTCACTTCGGGGCGCGAGGTTCGTTCCGACGCCATGGAAAGGGCGCTCCTTCCGTCCGAAAGCGCACGAGAGCACCTGTTTTTCGGTGGAAGTCGCGCACGCAGCGGTCAACTTAGCAAACTTGTGAACCTTCCGTGAAGATCGGGTCCTGGGGGGCCGACCGGCCCGGGTGTCACTCGTCGGCCAGGTGCCAGCCCTGGAGGCCGGGCTGGGACAGGATGTCGGTGGCGGTCCGGGTGGCCTCGGACGTGGTGGTTCCGGGCGGGGCCGTGAGGTGGAGACGGGCGAGATTCTCCTGGAACTCGCCGACCTCGGCACGCCATCCGGCCGGGAGCAGGGATACGAAACGGATCGCTGCCGTCTCCGGCGGCGCCCCGGACGGGCCGGTGATCGACACCTGATGGGGGGAGTTCATGGACGGCTCCGCAGAGGAAGAGGAGGGATGGCGCTGAGGCAGGGGGCCGGCCGAACGGTGGGGCCGGCCGGCCCCGGACACGGTCGAGAGGCCCGTCAGTCGGAGGCGCCGCCCTTGGCGAGCCGGGCGACCACCACGAGGATCGCGACGGCGAGAGCGGCGCCGACGCCGTAGCGCAGGCCGTCGGCGGCGTCGCTGGCGAACAGCACCACCTCCACGCAGGCGAGTACGGCCAGAAGGGCGGCGAGGGAGGTGGTGGAGCGGGAGGCGGTCATCGGATTTCCTTCCGGTGGGGGGGGTTGGGTTTCTGCTGTGCCGACGTGTGTGACCGGCGGTTCGGCTGGTGCGGTGAGGTCAGTCCGTCAGCTTCATGGCCTGGCGGAACGAGAGCTTGCGGTCGGTCTGGAGGAGCGCCCGGCGGTACACGCGGCCGCTCACCCCGACGATGAACACCGCGGCGGCGATGGACAGGGCGAGCGCGGCGGCCGGCTCCCACCAGGCGGACTCTCCCGCCAGGACGCGCGCCGGCATGGTGACGGTCGAGGTCAGCGGGACGAACGAGAGGATCTCCCGCACACCGCCGGACACGGTGACGCCGAGGATGAACACGAGCGCGGTGATCGCGTTGACCGGCGTGGTGGTGGACTGGATGTCCTCGCTCCGGGTGGCGAGCGCGCCCGCTGCGGCGAACAGGCAGGCCAGGACCGCGATGCCCACGACGTAGAAGACGAGGAACCAGCCCAGGCCGGAGCTGATGTCGGCGAGGAACTCCTGCTCGCCCGTGAACATCAGGCCGCCGACGCCGACCAGGCAGAACAGCGCCATCTGGGCGAGCGCCAGGAGTGTGGAGCCGACGATCTTGCCGACGAGCAGGGACCGCAGCGGCACGGAGCTGGCGATGAGCTCGACGATGCGGTTCTGCTTCTCCTCCACGACGCTGGTCGCCAGCGCGGCACCGAGCAGGACCGCGGCCAGGTAGAAGAGGAAGCCGAAGAAGTACGTCGTCATCCGGACCGCGCCCTCGGGCGTCTTGTCGGCCGAGAGCAGGACGTGCTTGACCTCCGCCCCCTCGCTGAGGGCCCCCAGGCTGGTGCCCGCGGCCTGCGCGTTCCGGTCGAGGGCGCTCGTCTGCACCGCGGCGCCGATCCAGGTCGCGGCGATGTCGTTCTGCCCGGTGTCGCCGAGCAGGACCCAGCGGCCGCCCTCGAAGAGCAGCCCGGCCTCGGCCTCGCCGGACCGTACGGTCTCGCGCACCTGATCGGCGGACTGCTTCTGCCGGACGGTGATCTCGACGTCCTGGTCCGCCCGGACGGCCAGTTGCTCGGCCTGGCCGGCGATCCGGCCGGCCTGCTGGTCGGCCACCGCGACGGTGATCTTCCCCATCGAGTCGGCCAGGTAGAGCTGGAGTCCGAGCGCGCCCACGATCAGGGCGAGGGTGACCAGCGTCGACACGAGGAAGCCGCGGTTGGTGAGCTTCACCGAGATCTCACGGGCGGCGACGAGCCGCCAGGAGGCCGGCGTGGCCGTACGGGAGGGGGTACCGGAAGCCGCGGGCGTGCCCTTCGGGCCGGGCGACGTCTCGGCCCGGTGTTCGGGGTTCGAGGTCACGGTGCTCATGCGGAGGTCATCTCCCGGTAGACGTCGGCGATGCTGGGAACGAGGGGGGTGAAGGCGTGCACGGCTCCCCGGCTCAGGGCCTGGGTCAGGAGCGCGCCGGGATCGGCGTCGGCGACCAGCTCGACGCGGGCTCCGTCGGGGAGTTCCTCGACGTCGGTCACGCCGGGTACGGCGCGGGCCCAGCCGGCGGGAGCGCCGGTGACCAGGTGGTACCGGGGCCTGTCGCGGTGACGGAGCTCGTCCGCTGTGCCCTTGCCGACGACGTGGCCGGAGGCCATGATCACCAGGTCGTCGCAGAGCCGCTCGACCAGGTCGAGCTGGTGGGAGGAGAACAGCACCGGGATGCCGGCGGCGGCGTACTCGCGCAGCAGCTCGGCCATCGTGTCGACGGCGTGCGGGTCGAGTCCGGAGAAGGGCTCGTCGAGAACGAGCAGTTTGGGGGAGCCGAGCAGGGCGGCCGCGATCTGCACGCGCTGCTGGTTCCCCAGGGACAGGGACTCGAGCCGGGACTGGCTCTTCTCGGCGAGCCCGAGGCGTTCGAGCAGTTCGAGGGTGTGACGGCGGGCGTCGGCGTTGCTCTGGCCACGGAGCCGGGCCAGATAGACGAGCTGGCCGAGGACGGTCTGCTTGGGGTAGAGGCCCCGCTCCTCCGGCATGTAGCCGAAGTCCCTGCGGTCGGCGGCCGTGACGGGGGCACCGTCCCAGCGGATCTCGCCGCCGTTCGTGGCCAGTACGCCCATGATCATGCGCATGGTGGTGGTCTTGCCCGCGCCGTTCCCGCCGACGAACCCGGTCAACCGGCCTCTGGACACCCGGAAGGACACCTGGTCGACGGCACGGTGATCGCCGAAGTCTCGTACGAGTTCTTCCAGTTCCAGCATCCTGTGTCTTCTCTCAGCTCGGTTGATCGGTGGTTCGGGTGGGGGGAACGAGCGGCGGCGGACCACCGCCGGGTCAGGGCAGGGGGTGCGGGGCCGCTTCCCGCGGGTCGTCCAGGCGGGCGGGGCAGCCGGTCCGTTCGGCCGCCGACGCCAGCCGGGGCAGGTGCCAGCTCCACGGATGCGTCTCGTCCATCCGCAGGTTCTGGTAGCCGGGGGCCAGCACCTTGACGACGTGCCAGCCCATGGCGGCGACGGCCGGCGGAAGACGCGGGGTGAGGTCGACGGCGAGGAGGCCCGCGCCGTCGGCGGTCAGGGCCCGCCGGATCTCCTCCGCCCCCAGGTCCCGCGCGGGCGGGGGAGCCGGAAGCGTGCTCGGCTCCTGGAAACCCGCGACCCAGTCGCGCACGGCCTCGTAGGCGGAGCCGGTCAGCATGTGGCTGAGCCGGTCGTGCTCCGTCACGATCGGGGCGAGGTGTCCGGTCTCGCCCTGCGCGCACAGCGCCCGCAGCGCGGCCCGTACCTGCCACGCCTCCTGGAACGCCTTGGCGGCGGCTTCGCCCGGCCGGGTCGACGCCTTCATGCCGACGGTGGCCAGGGCGCCCGGGCCCTCCGGGTCGATCAGGCAGGCGGTCATGCACCAGAGACCGGGTACGGCGGTGGGGATGCGGGCGAGGACGGAGGTGAGGCCCGCCGCGCGCGCCCGCTCCCACACCGCCCGGAGCCCGGTGTCGGCGGGCGACGGGGTGTACGTCGGCAGGCGAAGCTGCCGGCCCCAGGCGACGGTGAGGGCGTCCCGCTCCGTCACCTCGGTCATCGCGGCGGCGAGAGCGGTCTCGTGGCTCGCGCCGGCCGCCGCACCGGACGGGCTCGGGTCGAACAGGTCGGCCCGGCCTGCGGGCCAGTCGACGAGGTCCGCGGGGACCAGGACGGGGGCGTCCGAGTCCATGGCGCGGGCCTCGTACCAGGACAGGACGGCCGCCTCGGCGTCCGGGTGGGACAGGGCGTGGTCCGGGTGGTGCGCGTACAGCGTCGTGCCGTCCAGGCCGGCCGCGGTGCCCGAGCGGGCGGGGTGGGCGGCCGACGGGTGCAGGGCGCGCCGCTCGACGGCCTCACCCGCTCCCCGCAGCAGGGCGTCGACACGGGAGGTGCCGCTGGCCCCGGCGAACCGGGCGGACAGCGGGAGACCCAGGAGAACGGCACCCGGACCGGCGGCAGCGGTGGAGCCGGCAGACCCTGCCGAGGCCGGGGCCCCGGCCGAGGCCGCGTATCCCGCGGAACCCACCGAGCCCGAAGGCCCGGCCAAGGCCGCGGAACTCGCGGAAACCACCGTGCCCGAGGCCCCCGCCGAGGCCGCGGAACCCACCGAGCCCGAAGGCCCGGTCGAGGACACGGAACCCGCGGAACCCACCACCCCCGAAGGCCCGGCCGAAGCCGCGGAACCCGCGGAACCCACCGAGCCCGAGGCCCCGGCCGAGGCGGCATAGCCCGCGGAACCCACCGACCCCGGAGCCCCGGCCGAGGCCGCGGAACCCGCAGAACCCACCGTGCCTGGGGCCCCCGCCGAGGCCGCGTGACCCGCGGAGCTCACCGTGCCCGTGAACCCCTCCACCGGCTGGAGTTCGACCGCGCTGCTCCACAGCGGATCGTCGTCGTGCGGGGGTGTCACCGCGTAGCGCAGGGCGATGCCCGACGCGGGGGCGAGGGTGGTCGGGATGTCGATCACCGTCGCACCTCGACGACCGCGGGGGCGAGGAAGGGCAGGGCCGGGGCGCCGTCCCGCAGGGCGGCGAGGGCCAGGAGGACACCCGCCGAGCCGGTGCCCAGGTCCGTGGAGAGGCGGTAGCCGTAGTTGCCGAGGAAGTCGACGCGACCGGGTTCGGCGGCGATCGCCTCCCAGCCGAGGGCTTCGAGGTGGAAGCCCAGGACGTCCCGCTCGGACGTGCTGCCGCCGTCCTCGAGGGCGAGGATCTCGCCCGCACGTCCGTGCAGCAGGCCGCACGACGTGGCGAAGCCGCCCCGCCGCAGGTCCACGAGCCGGTTCACCGCGGTGCGCAGCCGCTCGTCGTCGGGAGTGTGCCGGAGCGCGGCACGCAGGACGAGCACGATGCCGGCGGAACCCTCGAGCCCGGGGCTGAGGAAACGGTCGTCGAAGTCGGTGCGCTCGATGAGCTCCAGTTCGGCGTGGAGTTCGGCCACGGCCCGCTTCAACAGATCGGTACGGCCCGTGTGTTCGTACAGGCGCAGCAGCAGGAGGGCGCTGCCGCAGCGGCCGTGCAGCAGTCCGATGCGCTGGGGCGCCGGGGCGTCGGGCAGCCGGTCGGCGAGCTGGAGTGCCTGGCGCAGGCCCTGGTCGTCCCCCCGCCGGGCGGCCAGGTGCAGCGCCGTCAGTCCGAGGCCCGAGAGGCCGGTCGCCAGGGTCGTCGCCACGTTGGCGTCGCATCCGGCGAAGGCACGGTCCATGACCGCGTCGGCGGCGTCGGCGTGGCCGAGCTCGTCCAGGGTGTACGCGATGCCGGCGAGGCCGGTGAAGAAGCCGGGGCCGTCGCCGGTGACCTGCCCGGCCTGGCCGAGCAGCCACTCGACGTGCTCGGCGGGCACCTCGGCACCGGCGCGGTGCAGCGCCCAGAGCACGCCGGCCGCCCCGTACGCGAAGGTCACGCCCCCGTCGGCGACGATGAACTGCGAGACGTCGCCCGGGTAGAGGCGGTCGGTGCGCTCGGGGGTGGCCGCCTCGACGATGGAAGCGGCGATGTTCGCGATCAGGTTCCCGGTCTCCTCCCCGGCGGCGGGCCAGCGCACGCCGAACTCCGTTCGCGCGCCCAGGACATCGTCGCTGAGGCCGCGCTCGATCTGCCGGGCGAAGGACGCGGAGAGGGGGAAGTCACGGACCGCCGTGTCGATCAGGGTGCTGATCTTCTGGGTACCCCACGGCACGACGTGCGGCATGGGGACGAACATGGTCAGCCGGAGCACGTCGAGCGCGAACAGGTCGACGGCGGGGCCCCGGAGGTGGTCGGGGGCCCGGAAGCCGAGGGAGCCCATGGCCTGCCCGCGCATCTCCTCGGCGGGGGTGGCGGTCTCCATGTCGATGAAGGCGACGGTGTCGTCGGGGCACACGAGGATGTTGCCCGGGTGCAGGTCGCCGAAGACCACACCGCGTTCGTGCATGGCGGCCACGGCCTCGGCGACCTGGTCGATGATGTGCAGCGCCCAGTCCGCGTACCGCGCCCGCGCCTGCGGCGTGTTGTCGGTGGTGCCGTAGGGGTGGCGGAGGCGTACGAGTTCCGTGAGCGGAGTGCCGTCGACGAAGTCGCGGGCCAGGAAGTGGTGTTCGTTCCCCTTGCGTACGTCCCTCAGGGCGGGGACGGACGCGAGTCCGGCGAGCTGGGACAGCGCCCACTGCTCGCGGGCGAGGCGGGCGACGGCGTCGTCCCCGGCCGCGTCGAGGCCGGCGAACGGGCGGGCCTCCTTGAGCAGGACCTCGCTCCCGTCGCGCTTGTCGACGGCGCGGTAGACGCCGCCGCCGTTGGAGAAGTGCAGGGCCTTGTAGACGCGGAAGGGGAAGTCACCGAGGGTGCGGGCGCGCCGTTCGGCGAGTGCCTCCTGCAGGAAGGAGGGGATCGTGACCCAGGAGGGGGTGTGGAACCCGGGGCGCCGCTCATCGGGGACGAGTTCGCCGTCCGGGGTGGTGATCGCGGGGGTGAGGGTCCCGTCCTTGAGCCGGGTGGTCTTCAGTACGAAGCCCCCGTACCGCACGTGGAGCGGACCCTCCCGCCAGCGCAGATCGCTCAGGATCGACGGCGCGGGGGTGCCTCCGACGAGCTGCTCCAGGTCGTCCAGGGCCTGCTTCAGCTCCGCCTCGTCAGCGGGGTAGATGGTGATGAACTTGCCGCTGGCGCTGCGGTCTCCGTACTTGCTGCCCCGGCGGGCGAGCGTCTCCGGGTCGGATATGTACTTGTACATCAGCCCGTGCTCGACGCAGTACGGTGCGACGGTGTCGAGGAGTCCGGCCGCGTTGTCGGGGGACGCCGCGACGTGGATCTTCCACCCCTGGTCGGGAACGCCCGAGTCGGGTGGGGAGCAGACCGTCCACTCCCGTCCCCGGGTGGCCGTCCAGCCCTCGGGCAGGTTCCGGCCCTCGTGGAAGTCCGTGCCGACGGACTCGGTGGCGGGCGCGTCGTAGAAGAGCGAGTCCGCGCGGCAGAAGTTGATGAACCGGGTGTCGAGCACGGTGTCTCCAGGGTCAGAAGGGCAGGAACGGAAGCACGTAGGTGCGGTGGAGGGACTTCCACAGGGGCACGCTGCCGAGCTCGACCTCAGCGGTGCCGGTGGCGGGCGCGGGGACACGGTCGAGGTCCAGTGGGTAGGCGGTCGAGTCCATGACCACGGCACCTCCCAGGTCGACGGGGAAGTAGGTGGAGACCGGAACCTCGGTCTTGCCGGCCCCGGCGGATCCCACCCGGGCGGTGGCGACGGCGTCGTTCAGCACCAGGCCGTTCGTCCGCAGCGTCACGCGCTGGCCGGGGCGGATCTGGCCGGCCGCGGAGCCCTCTGGCAGGACGAGGCGGGTGCCGGCGGCGTCGGTGACGTAGGCGGCGGCCGCCGTCTGACGGGCCGGCAGGAACAGCGCGGCGCACGCGATGGCGGCCAGCAGGGTGCAGACGGCTCCGACCCGGACCGGGCGGACGCCGGCGGCCTTCACCTCGGTGGAGAGCCGGAGGGCGCCGCGGATCAGGATCCACCCGAGGTACGAGAGTCCGGAGGCGGCCAGCAGGAGTCCCACCCAGCCGACCCGCTGGAGGGTGCCGAGCCAGGTGTGGAGGGCGGCGCTCAGGAAGTACACGGGGAAGGCGAGGCAGGCGAAGCCGTACGCGATGGTCCAGCGGGTGGGCAGTTCGCGCTGGTAGGTGCCGCCGAACAGGAACCGGGCGAGCGTGCGGCGGGCGTCGGCCATGGCGCGGTCGCGGAGGTACGGGACGTCCACATGGCTCATGAGGGCGATGTAGCCGTCGAGCTTGATGAACGGCGTGAGGTTGAGCAGGGCCGTTCCGTAGCTGGTGACCGCGAAGAAGAGCAGGCAGGTCTTGACCGTGCCGTCCGCGAGGGGCCAGGCCACGAGGGCCGAGGCGGCCGCCAGGGACGTCTGGACCGCGGGCCCGGCGAGGGCCGTGTGGACCCGCTGCCGGCGGGCCGGGAGGCGCCAGGCGTCCGAGACGTCGCAGAAGAACGCCGGCATCAGGTAGAAGAGCATGACGCCGATGCGTGAGGGGCGGCCCCCGTAACGGATGAGCACGGCGGCGTGGCCCAGCTCGTGGATGGACACGCCGAGCAGCAGAGCGAAGAGCACTCCGGCGAACGAGCCCGCGGACAGAGGGCTGTTCAAGGTCACCGCGACCGCGTCCCGCTGGGCGACGAGGGCGACGACACCGAGCAGGACACAGAGCATCCCGGCCGCCACCGCGCCCGGGGAGAAGACGCGGGCGAACAGCGGGCCCATGGCCTGCATCGTGCGTCCCGGCCGCAGCAGCGTGAGCTGGAGCGTCATCGGCGGGACGATCTGGAAGCGGGGAGCGACGGCGGGTGCCGGGGTCTCGCCGTCGTCGAGCAGCTTGAGGGAGTCGAGCCGCGAGATCGCGCTGCCCACCCGCTCGGTGCTCCAGGCACCGCCCAGCCGGACGGCGAGGGCCTCGTGGTCGCGCTCCCCGTCCAGCTCCTGGACGAGATCCGCGACCTTTTCGTTGATGCGTACGTAGCGGGCGCCGTGCTGGAGGACCCAGTCGCCCTGGCCGTCGGCCGGCGAGTGGACCTCGGCACTCGGGGCGAGGCGGGGGCGCCGCGCGTGGGCCGGGATGGTGGGCGGTGGTGGACTCGTGACAGCGCTCATGGAGTTTCCTTAACGGGACGGCTGCGGGGAGTGGGAGAGCGCGTTGCACCCTTGCGG
>NZ_JBHUQX010000245.1:0-14232 GCF_042674225.1 Streptomyces sp. NPDC056948 | reverse complement strand
CCGAAGAGGCGCGCAGCTCGGCCCGGTTCCTGCTGCTGAACCCGCCCGTCCCGCTCCTCGCCCGCCTCCCGTACGGCGTCATCGCCGCCAACGCCGTCTCCCTCCTGCCGCTCTGGGCCTCGCGCGCACTGGGGCTGCCACGGCTCCCCGTCGCCGAGGGCCCGTGCGTGCGCCCGCTCGGCACGGCCGTGACCGCGGGCATCCGCTGGGCCATGTCACCGCCTCGCGGCGCGGCATAGCACTCGCGAGTGCGGGCAGATCGCTCCCGCACCGCACACCGGCAAGGCACCTCGACTCGCCGCTCCGAAGCTGGCACTGTGCATGCGTATGAAGCGGGTCGAAACCGGGCAAACCGAAACCTCGGTGCGCTTGAGACTCATGCTGGCCAGCAGCACCATGCTCTTCGTCGAGCTGGCACTGATCAGATGGGCGGGCGCCAACGTCGTCCACCTCAGCTACTTCTCGAACTTCATCCTGCTGGGATCGTTCCTCGGTATCGGCATCGGGTTCCTGATCCCCGCCGCGCGCGGACACTGGCTCAAACGCTGGACACCGGTCCCGCTCGTGCTTCTCGTCGTCCTGGTCCGCGAATTCCCGGTGCAGGTGCGTCAGAGCAGCGGCCAGGTCATCTACTTCACCGCGGTGAAGACCACCGGCCTGCCCGAGTGGGTGACGCTGCCGGTCATCTTCCTGCTGACCGCGGTGATCATGGCCGGGATCGGCAAGATCACCGCTGATCTCTTCCGCCAGCTTCCCTCACTCAATGCCTACCGCTACGACCTGCTCGGCAGCCTCACCGGCTCGGTGTCCTTCGCCGTACTGTCCTGGCTCCGTGCCCCGTCGGTCGTATGGGGCGTACTCGCCGCCGTGGCCCTGCTGATCCTCGGCGGCCGGCGCAACACACTGCTGTACGGCATCCCCCTGACGGCGATGGTCGTCGTGCTGTTCATGGAGTCGACGACGACCGGCATCTCCTGGTCGCCCTACTACAAGATCGAGCTCAAGCCCTCACCGACCACGACCCGGACCTACTACATCTCCGCCAACGGCGTCCCCCACCAGAGCACCGCGCCGCTCCCGGTGCTGATGCGCGAGAACTCGCCCTACCGGCGGGCGTACGAGCAGACGCCCCGCAACCCCCACAAGCGCGTACTGGTCATCGGGGCCGGCAACGGCAATGACGTCGCGGTCGCACTCGCGTACGGAGCGGAGCACGTGGACGCGGTCGAGATCGACCCCCGGCTGCAGCAGATCGGCGCCCAACTGCACCCCGCGAAGCCGTACGACGACCCCAGGGTGCATGTCCACATCGACGACGGCCGGGCCTTCCTCGAGCGGACGGACACCAAGTACGACCTCATCATTTTGGCGCTGCCGGACTCGCTGACGCTGGTGGCGGGCGCCAGCAATCTGCGCCTGGAGAGCTATCTGTTCACCCGGGAGGCGTTCGAGGCCGCGCGCGACCATCTGACGCCGGACGGCGCGTTCGCCATGTACAACTACTACCGGAAGAGCTGGCTGGTCGACCGCTTCGCCGGCACCCTCGACGACGTCTACGGCCACGCCCCTTGTGTGACGACGTTCAAACGGAACGCGGCCGTGCTGGTGGCCGGAATGACCACCGCCGACCAGTCCTGCGAGCAGGTCTGGCGGCCCAGCGGCGCTGTCCCGCAGGCCGCGACCGACGACCACCCCTTCCCCTACCTGCTCCACCGCAGCATTCCCACGCTCTACCTGGGCGCGCTCGGCGCCATGCTGCTGGTGACGCTCCTGTCGGTTCGCCTGGCCGGCGTGCGCGTCCGAAGCACGTTCCGGTACACCGACATGTTCCTGCTGGGCGCGGCCTTCCTGCTGCTCGAAACGAAGAACGTCATCGGTTTCGCGCTCTACTTCGGCACGACCTGGCTGGTCAACGCCCTCGTCTTCATCGGCGTGCTCCTGGCGGTCCTGGCGGCGGTGGAGGTCCGGCGCAAGCTGCCGCGGGTCAACTGGTTCCTGCTGCAGCTTCTGCTCTTCAGCTCCCTCGCGGCAGCCTGGCTGGTCCCGGCGGAGGCCGTCCTGTCGCTGCCGTTCCCCGCCCGGCTCGCCTGCGCGATCGCCCTGGCCTTCGCCCCCATCTTCTGCGCCAACCTCATCTTCTCGGACCGCCTCGCCCTCGCCCCGGACCCGACCTCGGCGTTCGGCGCGAACCTGCTGGGCGCGCTGACCGGGGGCGCGCTGGAGTATCTGGCCCTGGTGACGGGCTATCAGACGCTGCTGCTGGTCGTGGCCGTGCTGTACCTGGGGGCGGGCGTCGCCATGCGCTTGGCCGGCAGCGGGACGGCCGAGTCCAAGACCTGAAGCCAGGTGCGGAAATCCCCCCGCCGGGGCCAGTGGTTGTCCGCACCCGGGTTCGGAGGACCGCCGGATGGGCGACGCCGGTCCGGGACGGGAACCTGGGATCATGAAATCGCTTCGGACGGGACTCGTCCTCACCCTGCTCGCCGGCCTCACCGGAACGGCGCTGACGCTGCCGCAGACCGCCTCCGCCACGACGATGACGGAGGGCACCGTCGTGGCCGCCCTCGACGGCGCCGCCCACCCCTTACGCACCGTTGAACCCGGCGGGGACACCCGCGACCTGCGCGCCCTCGACCGGATGATCGGCGGCGCGAAGGTGGTCGGCGTCGGCGAGGCCACGCACAGTTCGCACGACTTCTTCGCCATGAAGCACCGCCTCTTCCGCCATCTCGTCGAGGAGAAGGGCTTCAGGACCTTCGCACTGGAGGTCAGCTGGAGCACCGGCCTGCGCCTCAACGACTACGTCCTGCACGGGAAGGGCGACCCCCGCCGCATCATGCGGGAGGAGTTCCAGGGCACCTACCTCTGGTGGAACAACACCGACTACCTGGCGCTCGTCGAGTGGATGCGCGCCCACAACCGGCAGCACCCGAACGACCCCGTCCGCTTCATGGGCGACGACCTCGGCTGGGCCGGACCGGAGCTGTACGACAAGGTCACCGACTACGTGGCACGCGCCCACCCCGACCTCCTGGCCCGTTTCACCGAGCTGTATCGCGGCCTGCGGCCCACCGTGTCGCTCGGCGCGTACATGGAGCAGTACATGAATCGGCCCCTCGCCGAGCGCCGGGAGATGGCCGCCCGGACCGGCGAGGCCCTGGAACTGCTGCGGAAGCGGTCCCCGAGGGGGACGGCGGGCGACTGGGCGCTGCAGCACGCGACGGTGATCGACCAGGTAGCGCGCTTCTACTCCTTCGACGACGAGACCCAGCACCCGGCCGTCATGCGCTACCGCGACCAGGTCATGGCGGACAACACGGCATGGTGGCAGCGGCACACGGGCACCAAGGTCCTGCTGTCGGCGCACAACGCCCACGTCGGCTTCGAGACCCCTGACCCGGCCAACTACCCCGGAATGCAGGGGGCGTTCTTGCGCGACCGGCTGGGGGAGGCGTATGTGAGCGTGGGCTTCACCTTCGACCGCGGCTCGTTCAACTCGACCGGCCCGGACGGCAAGGTGCGGCGATTCACCGTCGGTGCGGCCGGAACCGGCCTCAACGAGCACACACTCGACCGCGTAGGCCTCCGGGACTATGCCATCGACCTGCGGACGGTGCCGCAACCCGCCCGCGACTGGCTGGAGCGGGCCCGTCCGACCCGCAGCATCGGCACGGTCTACCCCGAGCGGGAGTACGACATAGCCCTGGCCCGCACCCACGACATCCTCATCCACCTGCACCGGGTGGAGGCGGCGCGACTGCGCGACCGGTGAGTCCCCCCCCCAGGGCGGGGCGGGTCATTCACCGAGCGCGACGGTCCCGAGGCCGGACTGCAACTGGCGAATCGCCCCAGATCCTGGCTCCTGCCCACCCCGTACGTGCCGTCGCTGGGCTCGATGCTAGGACCGCTCTGCTCATTTCTGCCTGGAAGGAGGCTGGATCATCGGATACGTCCACGCCCCACGGCCCGGTATGGAGGCCGCCTGCCTCACTCTCAGCCCCGGCCCCGTCCGCTTCCAGACCGTCCCCCAGGAGACCGTCATCACCTCTGGTGAGGTGGAACAGGCCGGTGCCCTGGGAGAGGTGGCGCGATACCGCCACGACCACGGACCCACCCTGCGTCCAGGGCCCCAGGAGAGCGCGGAGGAGTACGCCCGGCAGTGGGACCAACGGATGCTCGCCTCTGCGCCCACGAACAGCTCGTCGACGACCGCCACCATCGAGTACGCCCCCTACACGATCTACGAACCCAGCGTGTACTCCAGCTACCTGACCACCCGTCTCTACTACACCCAGCGCGACAGAACCTGAAAGGCATGCTGCGGTCACCGCCGACTCCTGGCGCCTCCTCTCAGCCCGCCATGACGAGAGAGGCCAGCCCCGAGGGGCTTTGCCGAGGGGTGATGGGGGCGCGTATCGGGGTACCTGCGTCGCCATGGCACCGGAAACTGATCACGCCGAATCCGTACGAGCCCTGCGCCAGCTGCGCAGGATCCGCACCTTCTACGCCGGGGGCGCCGCCTTGTGGGCTGCCTCGGCCGCATCGGCGGGATGGGCGGCCCCTGGAAGCCGACAGATGTGGGTAGCGGTGTTGTTCCTGGGTGTCTTCACCGCTCTGCTGTCCATGACGTCACTCTGGCTGTGGCGTCAGCATGCCGCCCATCCGGCCGAGCCCGCCCACCACGCCGCTCCACGGAAGATGACCCGGCGCCACCAGGCCAACGCCTAGGTCGTGTCCGCAACATCATCCTCCACATCGGGACACCCCTGCCCCGGCGGTGACGGTCTGCTTCGCCTAAATGCGGGTCGCCGGGCGATCGCGAGCCAGCTCGCGACAGTAGTTGTCGGTGTCGATACGTTTCCTTCACGGCGCCCCCGACGGGAGGGCACGCCGGATACAGGGGACCGGAGACCGGGGCGGTGAGGCGGGGTAGCGGCTCAGGCCAGCTGCATCTGGTAGCCGATCTGCTGGGCCAGGCCCAGTTCCTGGCACATGTACCACATGTCGGTGATCTTGCCCTGGTCGTTGAAGCGCAGCACCGTGATCTCGTCCCACTCGACGCGCCGGCCGGTGGCCGGGGCGCCGGCAAAGGTGCCGGAGTGCAGCGCCGTCATGTGGAACTTCATCATCACGGTATCGCCGGAGGCGACCACGTCCTGCGCCTGCGAGGTCTTGTCGCTGAGCCCTTCGGAGAGCTTCTTCCAGCCGGATTCCAGCCACTCGATGAAGTTGCCGCTCCGGGGGATGTCGTCGCCGGTGGCAGCGTAGAGGTCGGCGAAGCCCGCCCGCGTGATCGGGGCGTCGGGGGTGACCAGAGAGCGCATGAGGTCCCAGTCGAGAGCGGGCATGGCGTCTTCGAGTAGCTGCTTGGCGGTGGCGATGTTGCGCTCGCCGATGGTGTCGTACATGTCGTTCCTCACTTCAGGGTGACAGCAAATCCCGGAGAACTGGCCCCGGAAGACGCACAGGGCGTCCAGCAGGACTGCGCCGGTCGGGCCCACGGCCCGCAACCCGTGCGGGCTGCTGAACCGCACACCCCCAGTCTCGACAAGGGAAGCGAGCTTGCGCCGCCCCAGCCTGGCCCAGCCGCTCCCAGGCACAGCGGACCTGAGCACAGCCTCAGGGGCAACTGACCGCTCGCCCTGAGGGAGCCGTTTCTTGAGGGCGCCGGTGGCCGCGAGTGCGGTGCGGGCTTGCTCGGCCTGATGGGGCGGTCGAGGGAGCGGGCGACGGCGGCGGCCGGCCGCTTCCCGGCGGCGGGGAGACCCCGGTGCGGCGGGGCAGGTTACCCATGCGGCGCGCCAACGTCAGGTGCCGCGTCCAGGGCACCGGGCGAGAATCCGGACGGCGAGCCCGGCGAAGTGGACACCCAATCCAGCCGCCCCGGGTGAGGGGGCAGGTGGTGAGGCGGCGGACGGCCTCAAGGAGGGTGTCCACATCGTGCTCGGCGGTGGAGAAGGAGGTGACGAAGCGGCAGACGCCCGGCTCTCAGCGATCGTGGTAGAAGGCGAACCCTTGCGTAAGGAGTTGGTCGAAGACCGGCTGAGGGAGGCGGCAGAAGAGGATGTTGGCCTCGACTCTTGGAGACGATCTGTGTCGGGGTGGCACAGCACGCTGCCCCACGCCACGGTGAGGTGAGGGCGGCCAGGCTCAGGGCGTTGGCCGCGGACCCGGTGGAGACGGGCAGGACGTCGATGTCCCGCTCGAAGATCTCGGCGAAGCGGGCCCGGGCGCCGACGGAGAACCGGTCGGCGCCGCAAGGCAGTTCCTAGCCACGGGCGGCGCCGGTGACGGCCTGGACGATCTCCGGGCAGGCGCCGGCGACGCTCATGTTCAGGGGTCCTTCAGCTGATGATGGGGGAGGCGATGACGACGGTGACGTCGGCCTCCTCGGGGCCGGTGCGGTAGACGTGCGGGGCATCTCCCGCGAAGGCGAGCAGGTCGCCGGGGTGCAGGTCGGTGGGGGCGTCGGCGGGTCCCGCGGTGAGGCGGCCGGAGGAGACGAGCAGGTGCTCGATGGTGCCGGTCGCGTGCGGAACGCCGTCCAGGTGCGTGCCGGGGGGCATGCGCAGCCGCCAGATCTCCAGGCTGTTGCCGCTGCTGATCCGGCGCAGCAGCTCTCGTCCCACCTCGCCGTCGGCCAGGTCGGTGCCGGGCACGAACACCGGTCCCGGGTCGGTGTCGCGGGCCAGCAGGTCGGTCAGCGGGATGCGCAGGGCGATCGCGAGCGCGTCGAGGGTCTCGATGGTCGGGTTGCCCCGCCCGGCCTCCAGTTGCGACAACGTCGCCTTGCTCAAGCCGGCCCTGCGGGCCAGTTCGGCACTGCTCATGCCGCGTTGCTCGCGGCGCTGGCGGATCTGCGCCCCGACTGCGATCGCGGTGCTGCTGGCGGGCCGGCGCTCGCCTGACGGGGGAGTCATGACCGCTCCCGATGGGCGGCGCTGTAGGAGACGCGGATCCGGCCCTTCTTGACCTTCAGCGTCGGCAGCACGACGTCGACGAGGTCGCCGAGACCGCTCACGTGGGTTCCCCCGCACGGAGCCGAATGCAGATCTGCCAGGTGCACGATGCGACGCCCCTCGGCGTCGGTCTCCCAAGTCACAGGCACATTCTGCGCAATGGCCTTGGCAACCTCCGTCCGCAGCGCCTCGGTGGCCTCCTCCCGGCCCTCCGGGCTGTCCAGTCGGGCGTCGGGCTGCGGCGCGGTGAACTCGATCCGGGCCTGGCCGGGAAAGTGGCTGTTCGCGGCCAGCGCCCAGCCCTGCGCCCGCCCGGCCGCCTCGATCAGATGGCCGGCTGTATGCAGCGCGGCATGCGCGATGCGTGCCGGAAGGTCGATGCGGACCTCGACCTGCTGCCCGACCGAGAAGACCGGCAGCGCGACCTCACCGCATGCCACGGCCACCACCAGCCCGGAGTCATGGTCCCGGACGGGGACGATCTCATGGCCCTCCACCCACCCCCGGTCGGCGGGCTGGCCCCCACCCTGCGGATGGAACAGACAGCGCTCGACCGCCACCCACGGCGCGCCGTCGCGCTGGCCTATGGCGGCCACCTGGGTATGGGCCTGCTCCTCGTACGTGTCCGCGTAGTAGGCGGGGATCTGCATGACGCCCTCACTAGGAAAGATTAACGAACTACACGTTCACTATAACGAACGCACGGGCTGCCTGTCGGACGGTGCGGGGCCGAGGGGTGCAGCTACTGGAGCGTTCGCCTTCATTCCATTGCAACGAATGGCCCTTAGGTTGTTGCGTTAGCATGACGCCATTGCAACGATAACAAGGCTACGGCCTGTGCAGATAGGGGTAGAAGGCAATAAGTGTGTTGCCTAACCTATGAACGCAACGTAGCGTTTTCTCTACAAGAAACAACGCACGTGAAACCTCGCAGGCCGAGCGGTGCACGTTTCGGGGAGTAAGCGATCAAGGGGGTTGGATCATGGCAGCGCAGAGCCGACAACTGGCGGCACCCAGCGTCTTCACCGCCTTCGCCCGCTTCGTGCTCTGCGGCGGCGGAGTGGGACTCGCCTCCAGCTTCGCCGTGGCGGCGCTCGCCTCTTGGATTCCGTGGGTTCTGGCCAACGCCCTGATCACCGCGGTTTCCACGCTCATCGCGACCGAGTTGCACGCCCGCTTCACCTTCGGCGCCGACGGGCGCGCGACATGTCGCCAGCATGCGCAGTCGGCCGGGTCCGCAGCGGTCGCGTATGCGGCGACCTGCGTCGCGATGCTGGTCCTGCACCAGTTGGTGGCGGCACCCGGTGCGGCGCTCGAGCAGGTCGTCTACCTGTCCGCCTCCGCACTCGCCGGTGTCGCGCGGTTCGCGGTGCTGCGCCTCTTTGTCTTCGCGCGGAACCACTCACGGGTCGCGGCCGCCGCCCGCACCGCCCGTCCCGTGCAAGCGACCGTAGCCCGCGCCTCCGCACCGGCCGGTCCGGCGGCGCTCTGCCGGACCGCCTGACCGTTCCGCTGGCAACGTGCCGCATCGCCGGGCCATGCACCAGTGGCACAGCGGGCAGGGCGGCCGGACTCCAGGAGCCAGAGGCGATGAGTCTCACCGCCGATGCCGACCAGTATGAAGAGGATGAGCGCGGTGTACAGCGACAAGAGCGCAGGCTTCCCGGGGTGTTGAGGCTCCTTGCAAACGGCCACCACCGCTCGCCGTCCCCACTCTGCTGGGGCTCAACCAGGGGGTGTGTCCACCTGACACCCAACTGATCTGCGGTGTCGGTGCCATGTCGGAGCACTGTCGGGGACTGTCGGTCGGCTGTCGGTGGCTCGTCGGCGGGGGCTGGCACCTTTCCAGGGACGGCCGACCGGAGCTCACCGGGCGGCCCGATCCCGAAGGAGCCACCATGCACACCCACGTCACGATCGTCGGCGCCGGACTCGGCGGACTCACACTGGCACGCGTCCTGCACGTGCACGGAATCCCGGTCACGGTCTACGAGGCGGAGTCCTCCCCCTCGTCGCGCGCGCAGGGCGGATTGCTCGACATCCACGACTACAACGGTCAGCTCGCACTCAAGACGGCCGGGCTGATGGACGAGTTCCACGCCATCGTTCTGGAGGGCCGCCAGGCGCTGCGCGTCCTCGACCGGGACGGGACTGTCCTGCTCGACCAAGCCGACGACGGCACGGGTGGACGCCCCGAGGCGCAGCGCGGCGACCTGCGACAGGTCCTGCTCGACTCACTCCCGGCCGGCACCGTGCGGTGGGGGCACAAGGTCAGCAGCACCCGCGCCCTCGGCGAGGGTCGCCACGAGGTCACGTTCGCCGACGGCACCGCCGTCGTCACCAGCCTGCTGGTCGGCGCGGACGGCGCGTGGTCACGGGTCCGGCCGCTGCTGTCCACTGCAACACCCGAGTACATAGGCAAATCGGTCGTCGAGACCTACCTGTTCGACGCCGGCACCCGGCACCCGGCCGCCGCGAAGGCGGTCGGCGGCGGGATGCTGATCGCTCCTTCGCCCGGCAGGGAGATCTTCGCTCACCGGGAAAAGGACGACACTCTGCACGCCTACGTGGGGCTGTCCGAGCCGCAGGACTGGTTCGCCGCCATCGATTTCGCCGATGCCGCCACGGCCACCGCGCGGATCGCGAAGGAATTCGACGGCTGGGCGCCGGAGCTCACCGCGCTGATCACCGACAGCGACATCCCGCCGGTCCTGCGCCCCCTCTACGCTCTGCCGACCGGGCACCGGTGGGACCGGGTGCCAGGGGTGACCCTGCTCGGCGACGCCGCCCACCTCGCGGCTCCCAACGGCGAGGGCGCCAACCTGGCCATGCTCGACGGCGCCGAACTCGGCACGGCCCTCGCCGCGCACCCCGACGACATCGAGACGGCGCTCACCGAGTACGAGCAGGCCATGTTCCCCCGCAGCGCCGAGACCGTAGCCGACGAGATGCCCGGAATCGACTCCGCCGACAACACACCCCATGGCCTGATCAACATGTTCACCGAGAAGGGCCAATGAGCCACTCAAGCCCCAACCTGATGCCCTGAGGATCGCCCTGCGAGCCGAACGGACACCCCCAGCCTTCAGAAGGTCCTACGCTCAGGGCTTTGGGCCGTGCCGTTCAGCTCGCCCAGGGGAGGGCGCTCATGTCGCAGCAGTCGAGGCATGTCGTGGTGACCGGGGCCGCTGGATTGGTCGGTTCGGCGATCGTGCGCCGCCTCAGGGCTGCGGGCTGCCCGGTCGTCGGTCTCGATCGTCTGCCGTCGCCCGACACAACCGTGGTGGCGGACCTGCGCGACCCTGTGGCGTGGAGCCACGCACTGTCCGGGGCCGGGGCGGTCGTCCACACGGCGGCCCTGCACGCCCCGCACGTCGGTGTGCGCCCGGACGACGAGTTCCGTGAGACCAACGTCAGGGCGACCCGGGACCTGCTGGACGCGTCGTCGGTTGCGGGGGTGCGCCGTTTCGTCTACACGAGCTCGACCTCGGTGTACGGGTACGCGCTGGAGCCGGTGGGCGAGGCGGTCTGGGTCACCGAGGACGTCGCCTGCCGGCCGCGCGACATCTACGACGAGACGAAACTCGCGGCCGAAGACCTGGTGCTCTCCGCGGCGGGCGCGATGAGCACGGTGTGTCTGCGCATCGCCCGGTGTTTCCCCGAACCGCCGGCGGTCCGGGCCCGGCATCGGCTCTACCGGGGTGTGGACATAGCCGATGTGACAGAGGCTCACCTGCTCGCCGTCCTGGGCCCCCAGAAGGCGGTCGGGGTGCTGAACATCGCTGGCCCGTATCCGTGGCGGGTCGAGGACCGTGGGCAACTGTGGCACGATCCGGCCGCGCTCATCACGCGGCGGGTCCCCGAGATATCAGCCGGGTTCGGCCGGCACGGCTGGGAGTTGCCGACGTCGATCGACCGGGTGTACGTATCGGCGCGGGCGCGCGCGGCACTCGGCTACCGCCCGCGCCATGGGGTGAGGGCACTGATGGCCGAGGCCCGCACGACCGACTGACTCGAAGCCCGAGCGGCCGAACATCCGGCCAGAATGCCGCTCATAGAGGACAGGTCACGGCCCTCCTCCATAGCGGTGGCCAGCAGATGCACAACCGCCCCGATCGCGGCGGCACCGGCCCGGCCGCTGCCGTCCTGGCCGAGGAGCCCATCGACCTGGTCGGCAGCATCGGCGTGCCGCCGCCCTGTACCACCTCATGCCCGACCGGCGCCTGTGGCTGGGAGTCGCACCGGCGACGGCCCGCGGCCCCACCGGTGACAACAAGCCTGCCTCTCTGACAACTAGGTGGTGCGGATCAGGACGTTGGTGACGTGAGTTGCCGGCAGATCAGCTGGTGAGCAAGTTGCGCCGTCGCGAGCAGGCCCTCGCGAGCCGTGTCGACGTTGGACCGCACTGACAATCTGTGCCAGACGGATTGGATGAGCCCGGTCAGGACCACTGCGTTGGTGCCGGCGGCTAGTTCCCCGTCCCGGATCGCTCGTTCGATGCGCACGAGGAGGGCCTGCTCGTTCGAGCTGTGCAGTTCGGCGGCGTAGGCGCTGGTATCGAGCGTGCTCGTACTGTCGGTCATCACGGCGCTGCTGATGAGACACCCGGGATGCGTGTCGCTTGGCTGGGTGAACTCGTGGACCGAGTCGGTGAGGATGCGTTCGAAGACGGTCTTGACGTCCTGCTCGGCGACAGCCTGCTGGTAGATCTCGCGGTAACGCTCGGCGTAGGTCCACACCGCTTCCTCGAACAGTCCGGCCTTGCTGCCGAAGGCGGCGTAGAGGCTGGAAGTGGAAAGCCCGAGGGCCGCGGTCAGGGCGCGGGTCGAGGTGCCGGAGTAGCCGCGTCGCCCGATTCAGAAGAAGCTGTGGCGCCGCGTCGCGGGCACCATCGACGCTTGGCCCTCAGTGGTAGTCGTGAACCGCCGGGGCCGCGCTTCCTCGGGCCCGTTGACCAACTCGTACTCGCTGCGGACAGAGGTCGAGGACCTCGGCGTGGTCCTCGACGAGTTCGATTGCACGAGGGCGCTCTTCGGCTGGAGCTACGGCGGCTTGATCACCTTGCTGGCCGCCAACGATCGCCAGATTCCTCAAGTGATCGCCTACGAGCCGGTGATGCAGCCATTCGGACGCCATGCACTGCCGGACCTGAAGAGCGCAGAGGAGACGGCGGACTGGGATCGCTGCGTCGAGATCGTAAATCGGCAGATCTCAGGCTTCTCCGCTACGCATGTAGAGGATCTTCGGCCGACCATCACGGTTGGGCGATCTTGCGGCGCTTGAGCGGACCCCTGTACGCCGAACTCGGCGCGCTCAACGCGGCGTCGCCTCCGGATGTGATGGCGCGACTGGCGGACCGAGTCGACCTGATCATCGGCCAGTGCAATCGCGGAACAGCCCCCTACGGAACGTCCTTCGACAACGTGCGGCAGCACGTCGCTCACGCCGGAATCCACGAACTCCCCGGCCAGGGCCACCTGGCCCACATTCAGGCGCCGGCGGAACTCGGCCACCTGCTCAACACCCTCGCCGCCATCTGAGCAGCAGAACCCAGCCGCTCCCGACCGGACCAGGCGTACTTCGCGACGGCCACCTCGCTGCTCTGGGCGAGGGCCGGGCGGAGTACTGGCGATCCCGGCATTCCACGGCTGCGGAATGGGCTATAGCGGCCGGAGACGCCGACCGGGAAGCCTGTACGCGTTCTAGCTATCCCGGCGGCGGGCCGACAGGCCCCACACCACACCACCGCAAGGGTCGTGCACGGCGCGCACGCGATCCGGCGGTCGATTTCCCCGGGCTCAGGGCGCACCACGCGCGTCCGCACCGGACCGACTTGGCGTTCGCCGCCCTCCAGTGGGCCGAACGGGTGGCGCACCGAACGTATTCGCCCCTCACTCCCAGTCCCTTCGTACGGATGAAGGACCGGGCAAGTCATGGCCGACCAGTGACAACACCGCTGACGATGAGTCTGTCCTCGCGCCGCTCACAGTCCTTCAGCCCGCTTCCGGAGCGGGCTGCTGTGCAATGCGCGCGCACGGAAGGAGACGACCTTGTCCGAGCAAGAGCGCGAACAGGCCGAGCGGAGCGTCGGGGAGTTCACCCTCGCCGCCCCCGTGAGTGCCGAGTCGGCGGTCCCGCTGCCGTATCCCGTCCCGGAACCGGACGAGCAGTGGGAACTGCCGAACGGTTTCGCACACGTCTTCTACGGCGAGGGCAACAGGGGTATCGTCCGGCCGGTGATCATGGCCGACGGCTTCAGCCTCGGCAAGAGCGACCTGAAGTGGCTCTACACCGGTCTGGACCGCGACTACCCGCTCCTGAGCGGACTGCGCCGCCGGGGCCGCGACGTCATCCTGCTCGGTTTCGACGAGCGCTCCGCCTCGGTTCTGGACAACGCCGAAGCGGCCATGGCCGCCATCTTGCGAACCTCCGCCGAGCAGTTGGGCGACGCACCACTGACCGTGGGCGGTTTCAGCATGGGCGGCCTGGTCACCCGCTACGCCCTGGCCAAGATGGAGATGCGGCGGATGGACCACCGCACCCGCCTGTACTTCTCCTACGACAGCCCGCACCGCGGCGCTGCCGTGCCCATCGGCCTCCAGGCGTTCTCGCACTTCATCCCGGTCCCGAACCCCTTCGCCCGGCAGATGAACAGCCCGGCCGCGCGGCAGATGCTCTGGCGGCACTACGACCCGGCGACCGGAGAGATCGGGATCGCCCCCGAGCGCAAGGAGTTCCTGGAGGAGCTGGCGCGGATCGGCGGCTGGCCGCAGATCCCCCTCAAGCTGGCGCTGGCCAACGGCCGCGGTGACGGCACGGGCCTCCCGATTCCGCCCGGCGAGACCGCGCTGAAGGTCGAGCGGATCTACCCCGGCACGACCTTCTACACCCAGGCACAGGGCAAGGACGTCATCGTCGCCGAGCTGAAGCGGAGGTTCCCCTCGGCCGAGAAGACGATCACGACGAACGAGTTCCCCGAACTGGACGGCGCCCCCGGCGGCACGCTCCGCTCGTACGGCATCCTCGCCGACGCGCTGAAGAAGGCCGGCGCCCAGGTCGATCTGCGGCACGAGGAGGTCTGCTTCGTGCCCTCGATCAGCGCGGTCGCGATCCGCGATATCGACCAGCAGAAGGACCTCTACGTGAACATCGACGGCCTGGCCCCGGAGGAGAGCGAGTTCGACGAGTTCATCTGCTCCTCGGACACGACGGCGCACACCGCCATCACCCAGGAACTCGGCGAGTGGCTGCTGGACCGGCTGCCCGACTGACC
>NZ_JBHUQX010000244.1:0-14297 GCF_042674225.1 Streptomyces sp. NPDC056948 | reverse complement strand
GACGAGGGGTGATGCCCCAGATGATGTGAGCGCCGCACAGACCTGTCAAGGCGTGCGGGCGCTTGACCTTTAACGAGTTAGGTCCGAGAGTCCTGGTCTCATGAGCCGCCGTTTCCGACGAGAGGAACGAGTGTGATGAGCGGGATCACCAGGAGAGCGCTGTTCGCGGGCTCGGCCGTGGGCACGGCGGGCGCGTTACTGCCCGCCGCGGGCGCCGCGGGCGTCCCGGCCGCCGCCAAGGCCGGGACGGCCGGCACGAGCTACCGTGCCGCCTACCACTTCACGGTCCCCGAACAGTGGAAGAACGACCCCCAGCGCCCCGTCTGGATCGACGGCGCGTACCACTACTACTACCTCCACAACGCCGACTACCTCTCCGGCGAAATCGGCACCGCCTGGCGCCTGGCCACCAGCACCGACCTGGTCTCCTTCACGGACCGGGGCATCGCCGTACCCAAGGACACCACCCCCAACGGCGACGTCTGGTCGGGTTCGGCGGTCGTCGACACGGACGGCACGGCGGGCTTCGGGGCGGGCGCGGTCGTCGTCCTGGCCACGATGTCGCCGCACGACGGCCCGAGCGACCAGGCGCAGTACCTGTACTACTCCACCGACGGCGGGCGTTCGTTCACCCCGCACGGCACCGATCCCGTGCTGCCCAACCCCGGGGTGCGCGACTTCCGCGACCCGAAGGTGATCCGCGACGAGGAACGCGGACGGTGGGTGATGACCCTCGCCGAGAACGACAAGGCGGGCTTCTACCACTCCGCCGACCTCAGGTCCTGGACGTACGTCAGCGGCTTCGTCAGGGGCGGCATCGGGGTGCTGGAGTGCCCCGACCTGTTCCGGATCCGCGCCGGGGACGGCACGGCGAAATGGGTGCTCGGCGTGAGCGCCAACGGCAAGGCCACCGGGCTGCCGAACACGTACGCGTACTGGACGGGCTCCTTCGACGGGAGCGCCTTCACCGCCGACGCCGACAAGCCGCAGTGGCTCGACCAGGGCTGGGACTGGTACGGGGCCGTCACCTTCGACAAGCGGGGCGCCGACGGCACGCTCGACGAGGAGACCCGCTACGCGATCGGCTGGCTGAACAACTGGGACTACGCCCACATCACGCCCACCATCGACAGCGACGGCTTCAACGGCACCGACTCGATCGTCCGCGAGATCACGCTGAAGCGCGGCGCCGACGGCATCTACCACCTGGCGTCCCGGCCGGTCGCCGCGCTCGACCGGTACGTCTCCCGCACGGTGCGGCTCGGCGACCTGACGGTCGACGGCACCCGCGTCCTCGACTACCGGGGCACCGCCTACGAACTGACCTGCGAGATCACCTGGGACCAGCTCACGGGCGCGGGAGTGCAGCTGCGGCGCTCCCCGGACGGCGTCCGGCACATCGACGCCGGAGTCCACCGCGACTACGCCTACCTCAACCGCCGCCCCTCCGTGTCCCCCGACATGTCGGGCCGATGGCAGGAGAGCCACAGCCCCTTCGACCCGGCCCGGCGCACGGTGACACTCCGCGCCCTGGTCGACCGCACATCGGTGGAACTGTTCCTGGACGACGGCCGGTACGTGCACTCGACGGCGGCGTTCCCGTACCTGGTCGACACGGGGCTCGCGCTGTTCACCATCGATGGGAGGGCAGTGTTCCGGAACACCACGATCCGGGAGTTCGAGGTGTGAGCGGTGCCGGTGCGGTGTCGCCCCCGGCGGAGATCACTGTCACGATCTTCGGGACGGCAGAAGCACGCCCACGACCAGCGGAGCGCTCATGACGACGGACGGCCCGATCACGGACGAGGCGGCGCGGGACACCGGGGTGGAGGTGAAGCCGGTCGCCGGGCACATCGGCGCCGAGATCGGCGGGGTCGACCTGGCCGCGGACCTCGACGACGCCGTGATCGCCGCGATCAGGGCGGCGGTCCTGCGGTGGAAGGTGGTGTTCTTCCGGGGGCAGCGGCTGGACCACACCGGGCATGTGGCGTTCGCGCGCCGGTTCGGCGAGACCGTGGTGCTGCCCCGGCGCGGCAAGGCCTCGCCGCCGGACTTCCCCGAGATCGAGACGACCGCCGACCGTCTCGAACTGGGCGGGCGCTTCGGCATGGAGCACGACGAGTGGCTGCGGCGCCGCCGCCACACCCTGCTGCGCGGCTGGCACTGCGACCACGGCGCCCGCGTCGACCCGCCGGCCGCGACGATCCTGCGCGCCGAGACCGTACCGCCCTACGGCGGCGACACCACCTGGTCGAACCTGGCGGCGGCGTACGCCGGACTCTCCGCGCCGCTGCGGGAGTTCGCCGACGGGCTGCGGGTCGAGCACCGGCTCGGCGTCGGCTACCAGCCCCGGCCCGGCGACGACGCGTACGTCCGGCACCTGCTGGACCGTCAGGTCGCCTCGCTCCACCCGCTGGTGCGCGTCCACCCGGAGACGGGGGAGCGGATCCTCTACGTCAACGGCTACTACGTCGAGCAGATCGCCGGCCTCTCCCGGCCCGAGAGCGGTGCGATCCTGGACCTGCTCCTGGAGCAGGCAGTCCGGCCCGAGTACACGGTCCGGTTCCGCTGGGAGCCCGGCAGTGTGGCGTTCTGGGACAACCGCGCCACCATGCACCTGGCACCCGGCGACACCGCGCACCTCGACCATCCGCGGATCATGCACCGGGTGATGCTCGCGGGGGACGTGCCCGTCGGGGTGGACGGCAAGGCGTCGGAGCCGATCACCGGGACGGCACCCGGGCGTTGGTGACCTGCGCCGGTTCGGCGGGCCGGCCGGAGACGCGCCGCCTTCGGCTCGCCAGTGGCGGAAGCGGCCGTGTGACCCTTGAGATCGCAGGGCATCTGGGGGGCTGATCCGTCCGCAGGACCTGGCCGAGTGGCGCTTTGACCGGGCGATGTTCAGGTCGCCTGCCCGGTCCGCCGGAAGGCTCAGGCGCCCGCCCGCCACCCCAGCGCCGGGCCGAGCTTCGTCGCCATGTCGGTGAGGATCTGCAGATAGTCCTCGTGCTCGAAGGTGAACGGCAGCGCGAACGCCACCTCGTCCACCTCCCGGAACGCCGCGTGCGCGTGCAGCCGCTCGGCGATCTCCGCCGAGGTGCCCACCAGGTCCGGCGCGAACATCAGCCGCGCCGGGCCCTGGGGTTCGGCCGTACGAGGGGTGCGCTGGGCCGCGTACTCCTCGTACCGGGCGCGCTGTTCGGGCGAGGCCGAGTCCGTGGGGATGACCACGAGGCCCTGCGAGACCCGGGCGGCCTCGCCGTCGGGGTGGGCGGCGCGGAAGGCGCGGATGTGGGAGAGCTGGATCTCCGCGAAGTCGTAGGGCCCGTCGGGGTCTTCGGCCTTCACGACGCTGCTGGTGAGGAGGTTCATGCCGTGTTCGCCCGCCCACCGGGCCGAGCGCAGGCTGCCGCCGCCGTACCACATGCGCCGGCCCAGGCCGGGGGAGTGCGGCTGTACCCGCTGCGAGAAGACCTCGAAGCCTTCCCGCCCGCTGAAGTCCGTCGCCGACTTGCCCCGCACGAAGTCCAGCAGCCGTTCCACCCGTCCGTGGCCGAAGTCCTCGGTGGCGGCCGTGTCCGGGTAGAGCGCGTCCTTGACCTGGTCGAAGTGCATCGGCGGTCCCACACTGACGCCCGGGTTGAGGCGGCCGCCGGACAGCAGGTCGACGGTGGCCAGGTCCTCGGCCAGGCGCAGCGGGTTCTCCCAGCCCAGCGGGATGACCGCCGTACCGAGCTCGATGCGGCGGGTGCGCTGGGAGGCCGCGGACAGGACCGCCACGGGGGAGGAGATGCCGTACTGCAGATGGCGGTGGCGTACCCACGCGCTGTCGAAGCCGAGCCGCTCGCCCAGCTCGATGATCTCCAGCGTCGACTCGTGGCCGCGGAGTGGGTCCGCCTCGTCGAACAGCCCGATGGTCAGGAAACCCAGCTTGCGCAGCGGTCGTGAGGTCGGTGGCACGGACCCTCCATCATTGAACGTTCAATGGATACGCCTGTGCCAACCCCGCGACGGCCCGCGCTGTTCCCGCCGCACCGGGTCAGCCCGCACCTGGTCAGCGCAGCGGAATCGTCACCTCGTCCTCGATCGGCGGGGAGAGTTCCTGGGCGCGGTCGCCGGTGGCCGCGTAGCAGCGCAGGCGGACCGAGTCCGGGGAGACGTCCAGACGCAGGAAGCACTTGAAGAACGGTGGGCTGTAGGTCGCCGAGCTCGGTGAGAACAGCGACGTGTAGATCTTCCGTACGGGCAGCCGGAACCGCTTGGCCTTGTCGGGCCGGCGGCCGGTGCCGAGCAGCCCGGCGACCAGGCGGACGCGCCGGGTGACACGGGCCGAGGCACCCGGGGCACGGGCCGGCCGGATGCCGAGGCGCTCGGCGATCACGGCCGTCGCCTCGGCCTCGGTGAGCGTGAAGAAGCGGCGCATGCGCAGCCGGTGGCCGTAGAGCCGGCTGTAGAAGGCGAGGGAGTCGCCGCGCAGCGGATAGCAGCGGAAGTCCTGCTCGGTGACGTCCGCGACGGAGACGCGGGGGATGGTGTGGGTGGCGTGCATGAACGCCCCGCCGCCGCCCGCGACCACGTACTGGAGGGTGCGTCCGTCGTCCAGCCGGACGGGGTAGCGCTGGTAGTTGTGGATGTCGCCGCCGATCGCCGCCACGTAGTGGTGCGCCGGGTCGCGGACGATGCCGTCGACCGTGCCGCCCCCTTCGATGGCGCACGGCTCGTGCCTGCCGTCCACGTACAGGGGCGAGCCGGTGACCAGGATCTTCGGGCGGGGGCCCTGGGAGACCTCGCGCAGCCAGGCGCCCTGTTCGGCGTCGAGGGTGCCCAGCAGACCCGTGTCGATGCCGATGATCCGCACCGGTCCGGCGTCGATCGCCCAGTACGGGCCCGGCTGGACGGCCTGCTGGGCGGGGGAGGAGCGCAACTTGCGGGCCTCGGCCAGGTGTTGCCCGTCGTCCGGACGCGGCTTGTGCCACAGCAGGGACCGCAGCCAGGCCCGGCTGAGGGGGCGCGGCCGGGGCTCGGGCGGCAGCGGCGGGGCGTCGTCGCAGAAGACGCGCATGAAGCCGCCGAGATCCTCGTACCAGTCGTGGTTGCCGGGTATCGCGTAGATGGGCGCCTGGTAGTCCTGGTACGGGCGGAAGAACTTGGTGTCGTAGTCGTCCGCGCTGCCCACCGGGTAGATCACGTCACTGGCCAGCACGGCGAAGCTGGTGTCCTGACCGGTCTTCAGAAAGCCCGGCACGACGGCGTACTGAGGGTCGTCGCCCTCGCCGGTGTCGCCGATGACGAGGAAGGAGAAACGATCCGGCTCCTCGCGCCGGATCACCTTGTCGGCCGGTGCGCCGGTGGTCTCGCGCTGGGCCACCCACCGGCCGCGAATCCGGCCGGTGGGGTCGCCGAACCAGGAGGCCAGCACGCCGTTGCGGGCGGCCCACAGCGTCTTCGGGTTCAGCCAGGAGATCTTCTCGACCCGCTGCGGCATCAACTGCTGGTACGCGCCGCGTTCGGTGCTGTTCCAGCCGGCGCCTTCGGCGGTATCGCGTGAGGAGTCAGACACCGATGCACCGTAACAATCGATCCAGAAGCCGTTCGCGGCGGGTTCCTCACCGCTTGCGGGTGGGCCACGCCGCCGCGTGCCGCGAACTGCGCGGCGACGCTGCCGAGTTGGCTGCCGAGCCCTTCGCGGAGGCGTCCGGGCGCGATGCGGAGGGCCGTTCGCCCAGCACCAGCAGCGGATCGAACATCACCACGACCCCGGCCAGCAGCAGGAAGACGACCGGTCCCAGCAGCATCGGCAGCAGCAACGACATGGGCGAGTCGCCGGCCCACGTCCCGTTGGCCGTGTCGTGCACATGGACGCTGACGGCGGCCATGCCCGTGTAGTGCATCCCGGACACCGCCACACCCATCACGAGGCTCGCCCCGAGGCTCATCAGCAGGCTGCGGATCGTGACGGCCGACCACAGCGCGGCGGTCGCGGCGGCGATGGCGATCAGCACGGACAGCGCGACACCGAGCGGGTCGTAGCCGACGTCGCCGTTCAGCCGCATCGCCGCCATGCCCAGATAGTGCATGGTCGCGACGCCCAGTCCCGTGACGGTACCCGCGACCGCCAGGACCGTGCGGCCCGTGCCGCGGTAGCCGACGATGAACACGCCGATGCCGACCACGACAACGGCCACGACGAGACTGAGCACCGTCGTGGCCGCGTCGTAGCGGATCCGGGTCTCCTTCACGTGGAAGCCGATCATGGCGATGAAGTGCATCGTCCAGATGCCGCACCCGATGGAGGCGGCGCCTAACGCCAGCCAACCGGGCTTCCAGGAGCGCGTATTGAGCAGCGAGCGCACGATGCACCGCAGCCCCAGTGCCCCTCCCAGGCAAGCCATCAGATAGGCCGCAACCGGGGTCACCGCACCGTAGCGGAACCCGTCGACCGTGCCGTCCATGAGCCAACTCCCCCCAGAGTCTTGGCTGGTGTGGAGGCAAGGTCTACGTGCAGTGGACACGTGAAAGCAAGCCCTTACCGTCGGTAGATCGACAACTTGCGTTCATCGCGTGTCGACTTCGGTCAGAATGTGCGCTTCAGGAGGTCGAGCAGGGCCGCCCAGTGCCGCTCGTCGCCCTCCTGGTGGTACGACGCCGTGTCGGCCTGCGTGAAACCGTGGGGCGCGCCCGGGTACACCTCGCAGCGGTGGCGGACGCCCGCCGCCGTCAGGGCCTCCGCCAGGCGCTCGATCTGCTCCGGCGGCAGCGAGGGGTCCTGGTCGGCGTGGCCGAAGTACAGCTCGGCGGTGATCTTGCCGGCCACCAGGTGCGGGCTGTCCGGCGTGTCCGTCGCCAGCCGCCCGCCGTGGAAGCCGGCCGCGGCCGCGACCCGCTCCGGGTAGGTGCCGGCGGTGAGCAGCGAGAGGCGGGCGCCCATGCAGTAGCCGGTCAGCGCGACCGGGCCGTCGGCCGCCGCGGGAGACCCGGCCAGCCAGCTGAGATAGGCGGCGGCGTCCCGCATCGCGATGTCAGGCGTCAGGGCCTGCATGACCGGCATGATGCGCTCGAATATCTCCGGACGCGCCCCCGGGTCGATGAACTCGGGCAGATCGAACAGCGGGGCGCGACTGTGCCGGTAGAACACGTTCGGCACCAGCACCGTGTAGCCCTCACCGGCCAGCCGGTCGGCCATGGACCGCAGCCGCGGACGCAGGCCGAAGGCGTCCATGTAGAGCAGGACCGCCGGATGGGCGGCCCCGTCGTCGGGGCGGGCCAGATACGCGTCCGCGGTGCCGTCCTCGGTGGGGATGTCGACAGCGGTTCCTTCATGGCTGGGCTGCCTCTCTGCGGGGGTGTCCGACTCGCGAGGTGTCGGACCTGCGGGGGTGTCGGCCAGGAATCCGTCCGCGTGACCGGGCGGATCACGGGCATCGTGACACGCCGCTTCCCGGGGCATTTCGCCCACCCCCCGCACACGGTTCAACCGTGAACGGCCCTTGGCGTGCCCTTTACTCGAACCGCGAGGTGTCGCCGGCGCCGTGCCGCACGATCTCCGCCTCCCCGCCGGAGAAGTCGATGACCGTCGTCGGCTCGGTGCCGCAGTCGCCGGAGTCGACCACCGCGTCCAGGACGTGGTCGAGCTCGTCCTTGATCTCCCAGCCCTGCGTCATCGGCTCCTCCTCACCGGGCAGCAGCAGCGTGCTGGACAGCAGCGGCTCACCGAGCTCGGCGAGCAGGGCCTGGGTGACGACATGGTCCGGGATCCGGACTCCGACCGTCTTCTTCTTGGGGTGCTGCAGCATGCGCGGCACCTCCTTCGTCGCGGGCAGGATGAACGTGTAACTGCCGGGTGTCGACGCCTTGATCGCGCGGAACACGTCCTTGTCGACCCGCACGAACTGGCCGAGCTGCGCGAAGTCCTGGCACACGAGGGTGAAGTGATGCCGGTCGTCCAGCTTGCGGATCGACCGGATCCGGTCGATGCCGTCCCGGCTGCCCAGGCGGCAGCCCAGTGCGTAACAGGAATCCGTGGGGTAGGCGACAAGAGCGTCCGCGCGGATGCTGTCGGCGATCTGGCCGATGGTGCGCGGCTGGGGGTTGTCGGGGTGCACGTCGTAGTACTTCGCCATCTGCCGAGCTTATGCCGCCCGCGTGGGTCGGTGGCGCAGGGTCGGGTTTCGGCCCGGGACGAGTGCGTGGCACACGTGAGGTAACGTCCCCGACCGGTGCGCCGGAGGCGGTGCGAGAAGCGAGGGGAAGGCCCAGGTGGCTGGCCGAGAGGACGGGAACCGGCAGCAGGAGACGCCGGCCGGCGCGGGTCCGGCGTGGGCGGAGGAACTGCTCGAGCATCTGCGCCCGGCGGGACGCGACGTCCGCAGAGTCGTCGCCTGGCTCTCCGGCGCCGTGCGCGGATCGGTGGCCCTGCAGGACGCCGCCGGGAATCTCATCGCCGGAAACCGGCTGTCGCTGGACGAGGACCTCGTCACGGACATCATCGCCGGCCGGATCGCCTCCGCCGCCTGGGAGAGCCGGGAGCGCCACCTGCGGCTGGTCCGGGTGGAACACCCGTCCCACGCGTGCGTACTGGCCGTCTCCCGCGAGACCCCCTTCGACCGGCGGGCCTCCGACGTGGTCACCCACACCGCCCAGGTGATCGAGCTCCTGCTGACGGCGCGCGAGTCGACCGCGGCAGGGCACCGGCTCCGGCGGGCCACCTCCGACCTGCGCCTGGCCATCCTGCAGCTGCTCATGGTCGAGGACACCGTCGCCGCCCGCCGTGTCGCCGCCGGGCTCTGGCCCGGACTGCTCGACGCCGAGACGGCGTGCGTGTACGTGGTCGAGTCCGGCCCCGCCGTACGCGACCGTATCGCCGAGGAGTGCCTGGACAGCACCGGGGAGGAAGCCCTGGTCGTGCGCTGCCCGGCCATGGACGGGCACGTGATCGTCGTCAGCCCCCGTGACGCCACGCGCGAGGCCCTGCGGTCACTGGTGGCACGGTACCCGGACCTCTTCCTCGGCGGCAGCGTCCGGCAGAGCCTGGCCCGGACCGCCACCGCGTACGGGCAGGCCGTCAGTGCCCTCGCCGTCGCCCACTTCCGGTCCGACAAGACAGCCGTGTACGCCGAGCGCACCCACCCGGAACGCCTGATGGACCCGATGGCGCTGCGCGGCTGGACGTCCCGGGTGCTGCGCCCGCTCGACACCCTGCCGCACCACACCCGCGCCGAACTCCTCGCCACCAACCGGCTCGGCCTGGAGTTCACCGCCGTCAACGCGGCCAAGGTCCTCGGCGTCAGCCGCAACACCGTCCGCGCCCGCATGGAACGCGTCGAGGGGCTGCTCGGCACGGACTTCGCCGACCTCACCGTCCGGGCCGTCGTCCACCTGGCGCTCAACACCCAGATCGGCCTGCCCGACGCGCATCTGGCGGGCGACACCGGCAACCCCGGACTCCGGCTCTCCGATCTGCTGTCCGGGCCCGCCGTGCGCACCTGGGCACAGGACCTGCTGGGCCGGCTGGACGCGGACGCCAGGAACCCGCGCCGGACCCTGCGGACCTGGATCGCCGCCGGCGGCAACGCCGAACGGGCCGCGCAGACCCTGGGCGTGCACGCGCAGACCGTGCGTGAGCACGTCCGCAGCGCCGAACCCGTCCTGGAACGCCAGCTGCTGGCCGCCGGTACCGACCTGTACGAGGTCGTGCTCGCGCACCTGGCCGTCGGTGACCTCGACCTGCCCGCTTTCCACCGCCACGACTGACCGGTTTGCCTCTGGGGCAACCGGTTGGCCGGATCCAGGCGGGACGAAACCGGGCCAACCGGACTCGGCTGTGCACGGGTGAGCCTTGTTGAGCGTGCAACGGGCATCGACGCGGTTCACAAGGCCTCTGCCATGGACGTAAGTTCAACGCACCGCGGGGGCACGACCGGAACGGGGGACCGGTCGCGCTCCCGCGAGCTGTCCGTCGCCCGGCTCAGCCCCGCAGCCGCACCGGGATCTCCTGCCAGCCGAAGGCGATGAAGGACGGCACCTGCCGCAGGTCCTCGGCACCGTTGGCCAGGCGCAGGTCGGGGAAGCGGTCGAACAGGGCCGGCAGCGCGGTGAGCGCCTCCAGGCGGGCCAGTGGTGCGCCGATGCACCGGTGGACCCCGATGCCGAACGCCAGATGGTCGTCGGCGGCGCGCGTGGCGTCGAAGAGACCGGCGTCCGCACCGTAGTGCTCGGGGTCGAGACCCGCGGCGGCGTACGTCGTGATGATGGCGTCGCCGGCCGGGATCGTGACATCGCCGACGGTGAGGTCGGTGACGGCGAACCGCAGCGGCAGCGACGCTATCGACGGGTGCGCGCGCAGCGTCTCGTCGACGACGGCGTCCCAGCCGATCTCCCCCGACCGCACGGCGGCCAGTTGCTCGGGGCCGCGGAGCAGGGCGACGGCCGCGTTGCCTATCAGGTTGACGGTGGTCTCGAAGCCGGCCCCGATGACCAGCAGCAGCGTGTACAGCAGCTCCTCGTCGCTGAGCCGGTCGCCGTCCTCGTCCCGCACCCGGATCAGTTCGGTGGTCATGTCGTCGCCGGGGTGCGCGGCCTTGTGCGTGATCAGCGCGGGCAGCACCGTGCCGATCTGCTCCTGGACGGACGCCGCGTGCTCCGGGCTCGGGTCGGTGGTGTCCATGATGGCCGCGATCATCCGGGCGGTGTCCTCGTGCAACTCGTCCGGGACACCGAACAGTTCGCAGATCAGCCGCATCGGCAGCGGATGGGCGAACCCCTCCTTGATGTCCACGACCTCGTCGTCGGACGCCGCGAGCGCGTCCAGCAGCTCCGCCGTGATCGCCTCCACCCGGGGCCGCATCGCCTCGGTGCGCCGGTGCGTGAAGCTGGGCGCCACCAGCTTGCGCAGCCGGGTGTGGTCCGCGCCGTACGTGGAGAGCATGTTGACCACGCCCACCCAGCTCAGGATCCAGCCCCAGGACGGGTGCTCGCCGACCTCGGGCCACAGCCGCCAGTGCAGCCGCGGGTCCCTGCTGACCCGCGGATCGAGGATGAGCTCCTTCAGCGTGTCGTAGCGCGTGGGCGCCCAGGCGGGGATGCCGCCGGGCAGCTCCACGGGCACGATCGGGCCGAGGGAGCGCAGCCGGGCGCTCTCGCCTGCGATGTCGGCACCGAACGGGTCGAGAGCGATGCGGTCGGTCACGGTCACGGTCGTCCTCCTGGCTGGTCGGGGGAGCGGGGGCTGAAACGGACGGGCAGCGCCGTCAGCGAGCGGTGGAAGGGCCCGGGCCGCCAGGTGAGGCGCTCGCGGGGCAGTACGGGTTCGAGGTCGGGCAGCCACTGGGTGAGCCGTTCGATCGCCTCGGTGGCGATGAGCAGTGTGTGCTGCTTCACCGGGCAGGCGTGCGGGCCCGCCGACCAGGACAGGTGGGAGGCGTCCCCCGGGTGCCGGTCCACGCCGCGCTCCTGCTCGGCGGCCTGCGCCAGCGCCCCGTAGGAGATCACCACCGGCACCGCCGCCCTGATCCATACGCCGTGGAAGGTCACGGGCGTCCGGGCGTAGTGGATGCCGTAGTTGGCGAGCGGCGTCTCGTGGTGCAGTACCTCCAGCACCGCGTCCGTCACGGGGCGGGCGCCGCTGGTGAGCGTCGAGTAGAAGGCCGGGTTGCCGAGGATCCTGGACAGCGCGTTGGACACCAGGTTGGCCGTCGGCTCGTGCCCCGCGCCGAGCGTGAGGAACACCTGCCAGGTGACCTCCTCGGGGGTCAGCCCCGCCGGATGGTCCAGCAGCCAGCTCGGCAGGTCGTCGCCGCGCCGCTCGGTCTTGGCGGCGATCAGCTCCAGCACGTACCCGCCGAACTCGGCCTCGCCCTCCGCCGCCTGCGCGCCGCCCTCGATCAGCTTGCCGAGCGCGGAGTCGAGCCGGTCGCTCGCGCTGTCCGGCAGCCCGAACAGGCTGTTGAACACCAGCGCCATCAGCGGCCTGGTGAACTCGCCGACCAGGTCGGCCTCGCCCCGCGGCCCGAACCGGCTCACCAGCAGGTGCACCGCCCGGTGGATCCGGGCCCGCAGGTCGTGCGGCTCCACCAGGTCGAAGGCGTCGATCAGCGTGGTGCGGTAGCGGATATGGGCGGCGCCGTCGGCGAACAGGGTGTTGGGCCGCCAGCGCATCATCCCGAGCACCGGCGAGTCGTCGGGGACGGTCGCCTCCCACGGCCGGGGATCGTGCGAGAACGTCTTCGTGTCCTGCAGCAGGTCCAGCGCCGCCCGCCGGTCCGTGACGACGTACGCCGCCACACCGGGCGCGAGCTCCGCCCAGCCGACCGGGCCGTGGGCGCGCAGAGCCGTGTAGTAGGGGGAGGGGTCGCGGGCGAAGCCGTCCTCCCACAGGCGTACGGGCGACGCGAGGGAGAAGGCCTGCTCGGCGGGGGACGGACGGTTCACCGGTGCTCCGCGGGTCGGTGGTCGATCAGGTGCTGGACCAGGGCGAGCAGGGAGTCGATCGAGGAGTTCGCCTCCCGCGCGTCACAGGTCACCATCGGGGTCGTCGGCTCCAGGTCCAGGGCGGCACGCAACTGCTCGGGCGTGTGGTGACGGGGCGCGTCCGGGAAGGTGTTGAAGGCGACCGCGTACGGCAGCCCGGTCTCCTCCACCAGCCCGAGCACGTCGAACGAGGCGTCGATCCGGCGGGCGTCGACCAGGACGAGCGCGCCGAGCGCCCCGTAGGCGATGTCGTCCCACAGCGGCCGGAACCGCTCCTGGCCGGGCGTGCCGAACAGGTACAGCACGATCCCGCCCGGCAGGCTGATCCGGCCGAAGTCGATGGCGACCGTGGTGGTCGACTTGTCCCGCACCCCGGCGAGATCGTCCACCTGCGCGGACGCCTCGGTGAGCTGCTCCTCCGTGTGCAGCGGGCGGATCTCGGAGACGGAGCGGATCAGGGTGGTCTTGCCCACCCCGAAAGGCCCTGTGACCAGGATCTTCACCAGGTCGCGCGCGGTGTCGGGGAGGTGGATGTCCGTGGCGCCGGGCTGGGCGTCAACGGTGCTTGAGGTCGCGGAGGCCATCGGCCACTCTCTTCAGCAGGTCGGGGTCGAAGCGTCGGGCGGGCGGAATGGGCGCGCGGGCCAGTGCCAGGTCACGGTCGACGAGGCCCGCGGCCAGCACCAGCACGGCGGAGACCGGCAGCCGCAGCAGGGCGGCGGCCTCCATGACCGTCAGGGACCCGTACTCCAGCTCTTCCAGCAGGGCCGCCTGGGCGGCGGGCAGATCGGGGGGAGCCGGCTCACCGCTGCCGGTGAGCACGGACAGCCGCTCCAGATGGGCACGGCTGGGCCGCGCCACCCCGCCGGTCGACAGGTACGCGGGAACCAGGGGACGGCCGCCTCTGCGGCCGGTCATGCCGGCGTGCCGCCGTCGGAACCTCGGGGACCGGCGGCCATCGCCTTCTCGCCCAGCCGGGCGACCTGCGAGTGCACCCGGTGGGCGAGCAGGTCCAGGCGCACCTCGGGATCGCCGTACGCGGCCACGCAGGTGCCGTGGTCCGTCGGCACGATGAGCACATAGCCGTGGTCCGACTCGATGACGATCTGCCGTATCTCGGCCTGGTCGGTGTCGGCGAACGCGGCGGCCGCGGTACGGCAGGCGCCCTGCACGGTGCTGGTGATGGCGGCGACCCGCTCGGCGGACGGCTGCGACAGCGCGTCGGTGTAGCCGGTCACGAGTCCGTCCCGGGTGAGCAGGACGGCGGCCACGACGTGCGGCACCTCCAGGACCGGATCGAGCACCCATGCCGTGTCCCCCGCTGCGCGGCTGGTCATCGAGCCGTTCCCCCTTCGTGGTCGTTCCGGTCGTGGTCGGTGTCGTCGGATGCCGTGTCGGCCGTGGTCGCGGCCGGGGCACCCTCAGGTACGGCTGGGAAGGCGCCGGTGTTCGGCCGGGCGGCGGCGGAACGTCCGGCGGCCGTGCCGGACTGGAGCGCTCCGAGGGCGGCGGCGGACTCCGCGGGGCGCCGGGGCCGGCGCTGCGGCGCGGGAGCGGATGCGAGTTTCTGGGTTTCCGACGGCGGCGTGGCCCGGCCGCGGCGACGCCGCTGGGGGAGGCCGCCGCTGTCACCGGGGCTGTGGTGGCCCGGGGCGGGAGCGGTGGCTCGGTCGTCCTGCTCCGTGCCGTAGCCGTGCTCGTGGTCCGAGGCGGTGGCGGTCGGCTCGGGCGTCTCGGACCCGGCGGTCGGCTGGGACTCGTCGGACCTGTCGGCCCCATCGGCTCCGTCGGACGCGACGGCCGGGGCGGGTTCGGTTCCGCGGGACGGGGCG